>JACDAM010000052.1 GCA_013695435.1 Burkholderiales bacterium
TGTTGAATCCGCCGGTTCCGTCCGCGCCGGGGGCTGTCGGATTGATTAAATCAAAGGCTGTCCCCAGTCCGACGTAGAAGCCTTCATCGCGCGGACCGACGAAAGAGCGCAAGCCTCCCGAATTGGGCGCGGTATGAACCGCCATCTCGGCGAGGTTCTGGTATGCGAGGGTAGTGTCTCCTTGCACGGGAGTTCCTCCCCTTCCCACCGCAGCAAAATTGATTGACTTCGGTCCGGGACGATTGGGCGCGGTTCGCACGTTATTAAGCAGCACACGCCCGGTGCTCGTCGTGCCTCTACCGCGTTCCGTAAGCGTGTAGCTTTGCGGCTGGTTCAAATTAACATACTGCGAAGTCGGGTCAAGCGGATTCGGCGGCGGCAGAATCGTGTTCGTGGCGTAGAGATACGTGCCGGGGTCAACGATTCTAGTCGTGAACTTGAACTCGTATGTCAGATCCGCAAGTGCGTCGCCGTCCACGTCAATGAGGATCTCATAGTTGACGAAGTCGGAAAGCTTGTAGAAGTTCGGACCATTGGCCGGCTCTTGGAGCGGGACGAAATTACTGAGGATGGTCACGTAGTCGGAGCGTCCCGCTTCGGTGCTGACGAAGGCGTAAACATCGGTGTTGTCCGCCGCCGGGTCTTCCGAGATGAACGGAGCATCCCGGTGGCTTGAGGCATGGGCGGACGGTGCGACCATGACCCCCGTGATTGAACTGAGGGCGATGGCGAGCGTGGACAATCCTATTCGATTTTTCACGACTAACTCCTTTGGTTGAAACGCGGTGGTTTTAGCTGCATAACGTAGAGCCGAGCTTCGTCCGTCGCCCGCACATTGGTCTGTGCGACATCGCACTTAAGCCATAATGATCGTGTAAAGATTTTCCCGCTGGAGACGAAGGCGCCGGGGCAGGTCAGCAGAGATATCGACCGACGAGCCCGAAGCGCAATGCGCAGCGAGCGCTATTGGCACGCGGGCAGAGCCAGCGCCTGCAGCACGTCGCCGGTTTTCGCGTTCTGTACAAAGGCGACGAGTGTAGTGTCGGCAGCCTTCCAGTGGTGCTTGACATCGAACGTTTTTTTCAGAGCGGTCATGCCGTCGGCGTCGGTCCTGAACGGCCCGGCGAGTTCACGCACGACGAAATCGTGGTGCAGCGTGACGCCGCGGTTTTCGCCGGCCTTGATGTCGCTGACAAGGTTATTTTCGATCAGCGCGACATAAGCTTCGGCGTGCTGGTGATGATCCGGATTGGCAACGGCAACATTGCCGCTGACTTCGTAATGCGCGGGATCGGCGCGATTCAGCATCAGGCTGATCGTCGCCTCCGGCATGTTCTGGTTGATCTTGCCGAGCATGCCGGCGAAATCGCCATGCTGCTGGCCGCGCAAATCCTTGCCGTTCAGCACGAGTTGCGGCGTGTAGATGACAGACGATCCCTGGCGCGAACTGGCCGTGCGCTGGCGATCGCTGTATTTTTTGTCCGAGTAAGGATCGTTCCAGCCGATGTAATTCCAGTAATCGACATGGAAGGCGAGAGGAATGACGCGTTCGTTCACCAGGTTTCGGGTGCGCAAGCTGCTGACCCAGCGATCGGTCGGCGGGCAACTATTGCAGCCTTCCGACGTATAAAGCTCGAGCACGGCGACTTTGGTAGCGCCGCTTTTCGCGGAGCATTCCAATGCGGCTACCGTCGCCGCTGCGGGCAGGGCGGAAAAAATGAAAGGCGCGGTGAGCATCGCGGAGCGAAAGATACGGCGCCGGAAAAAGCGTGACAACAGAAAGACGGGTAATGAGGAAATAAATTCGGAAATCAATCGGCGATGGAAACTCGGGCTGCGCATAGTGGTTTTCCTCGGTATCATCGCGTTGAACGCGAATCAGGTTCGTAAAGTCAGGTTCGTACAGTCGGCGCCGCCGTAACGGGAGGCGCCCCGGTTCAAGGTGGTTTGCCCAGTGGTTTGCCAGATGAGCGCCTTGATGCCTCTTAGTCGCGGCAGCACGCCATGCTTTACATAGATCTCCATTGTCATTCCCGCTATTCCGATGGTCTGATGGCGCCGGCCGATGTCGTTCGGCGGGCGGCGGCCAATGGCGCTCGCGCGCTGGCGCTGACCGATCACGACGAAACCGGCGGTCTCGCGGAAGCGCGCGCCGCTGCCGCCGCACTGGGCGTCGCCTTTATCACGGGAGTAGAGATATCGGCGACGTGGCGCAATCACAATCTGCATATCGTCGGTTTACGTTTCGATGCGGACAATCCCGCGCTTCAGCGCGGGCTCGCCGCGATACGCGACGGCCGTGTCGAGCGCGCAAAGCGCATGGCGGCCGAACTCGACCGGCTGGGCATCGAAGGCAGCCTCGCCGGCGCGCAAACGCACGTTTCGAATCCACGCATGATCGGGCGCGCTCATTTCGCGCGTTTCCTGGTCGAACGCGGCCATGCCAAAGATGTTAAAGCGGTCTTCAAAAAGTATCTGGCCGAAGGCAAACCCGGGTATGTCGCGCACCAGTGGGCGAGCCTCGCAGATGCCTTGGGGTGGATCAGCGCCAGCGGAGGCGTTGCCGTCATAGCGCATCCGGGCCGGCTCAACGCTGACGACAAGACGCTTTGCGAGCTGTTCGCCGAATTCAAAGAGCACGGCGGCAGCGCGATCGAAGTGGTGACCGGCAGCCATACGCCGCCGCAATGCGGGCAGTTCGCGGAATACGCGCGCCGCTTCGGCTTGGCCGCATCGGTCGGATCGGATTTCCATGGGCCTCTGGAAAGCGCGCGTGATGTCGGCGCGTTGCCGGAATTACCGGCAGGCTGCGTTCCGGTCTGGCAGGATTGGGCGGAGTGCAGGGCAGAGAGTTGGACGCAGATCGGGACAGAGGCCGGCACCCCCAAAACGTCATCGCCGGCCGTTTGACATGGCCCAGTTTTTTACGATTCATACGGATAATCCGCAAATCCGCTTGATCCGGCAGGCGGCAAACATCGTGCGCATTGGCGGCGTCATCGTTTACCCGACAGATTCGTGTTACGCGCTCGGCTGTCATCTCGGCGACAAGGACGCAGTCGATCGAATACGTGCGATCCGAGCCGTCGACGCCAGTCATCATTTCACGCTGGTGTGCCTCGATCTTGCGCAGATTTCGCGATATGCGCGCGTCGATGACCAGCAATACCGCCTGCTGCGCGCGGCGACGCCGGGCAGTTACACGTTCATTCTGCGCGCCAGCCGCGAGGTGCCGAAGCGCCTGCAAAATCCGAGGCGCAAGACGATCGGAGTGCGGGTTCCCGAACATCGCGTTGTGCAGGATTTGCTGACCGAATTGAATGAGCCGCTGTTGAGTTCGACCTTGATCCTGCCCGGCGACGACACGCCATTGAACGACGCCGCGGCAATCCGCGAGCGGCTCGAGCACAGCGTCGATCTCGTGCTCGACGGCGGCTCGTGCGGGCTGACCATGACCACGGTGGTCGATCTGACGGGCGAAACACCGCAAATCATGCGAGAGGGCAAGGGTCATCCTGGCGTGTTCGGTCTTTAATCGCGCGCATGTCTCGCGTTGGCGACTTTTTTACCGGCACCTGTCTATCGGTTCTAACCTCCCCAAGGTCATATGGAATACAACCTGATTCAGACGATTGCGATCTACGCTTTACCGGTGATATTCGCGATCACCCTGCACGAGGCGGCGCACGGTTATGTCGCGCGTCATTACGGCGATCTGACGGCGTATGCGGCGGGGCGCATCAGCCTGAATCCGCTGCGCCATATCGATCCGGTCGGCACCGTGCTGGTGCCGCTCGCCTTGCTGGCGTTCGCGAAGCTGGCTGGCGGCCCGGGCATTCTGTTCGGATGGGCCAAGCCGGTGCCGGTCAATTTCGCCAACCTGCGCGATCCTAAACGCGACATGTTGTGGGTCGCGGCGGCCGGTCCTGCCATGAATCTGGCGATGGCGCTGTTCTGGGGTGTCATGCTGAAAATTGCGCTGTCGATGCCCGAATCGAGCTTCAGCGTGCCGCTCGCCTTGATGAGCAACGGCGGCATTTTGATCAATGCCGTGCTGATGGTTTTGAACCTGCTGCCGGTGCCGCCGCTCGATGGCGGCCGGATTGCCGTAAGCCTGCTGCCGCATCGTCTCGCTTACCGTTTCGCGATGCTCGAACCGTATGGGTTGATCATCATCGTCGTACTGTTGTTCAGCGGGGTGTTGAGTGCCATCATTGCGCCTTTTATCGGCGCGACCAACGGGCTGATCCAGTGGCTTTTCGGCATAAGCTAGTTCCCGCCAGCGAACCGGCGGCTGACGCGTCGCGGGCGGCAACTCGCTCTTCCACTTCATGACGAAACCGAACGCAGCGCGGGTTTTATCGGGCATGCGTCCGACCGGCCAGTTGCACCTGGGCCACTATCACGGTGTCCTGAAAAACTGGGTCGGATTACAGCGCGAGCACGCGTGCTTTTTTTTCGTTGCCGATTGGCACGCGCTGACGACGCATTACGATTCGCCGCAACTGATAGCCGCCAGCGTATCCGACATGCTGATCGACTGGCTGGCGGCGGGCGTCGACCCCGAGCAGGCGACCTTGTTCATCCAGTCCCAGGTTCCCGAGCACGCCGAACTGCATCTGCTGCTGTCGATGATCGCGCCGCTCGGTTGGCTCGAGCGCGTGCCGACCTACAAGGACCAGCAGGAAAAGCTGACCGAAAAGGATTTGTCGACGTATGGTTTTCTCGGTTATCCGTTGCTGCAAAGCGCCGACATTCTGGCGTATCGCGCCGAACTCGTACCGGTCGGCGAGGATCAGGTTCCGCATATTGAATTCACTCGCGAAATCGCGCGCCGCTTCAATCATCTTTACGGCAAGGAACCCGGCTTCGAGCAAAAAGCCGAGCGCACGGCTGCCAGGCTGGGCGCGGACAAAGGTCAATTCCTCGAATTGCGCACCCGCTATTTGCAGAATGGCGACCTTGCTGCGCTGGAGGCCGGGCGGGCGCTCCTTGCCCATGCGGATTTGCGTCGCGAACAGCGTGAGCAGCTGAGGGGTTATCTCGAAGGCGGCGGCAAAATCATCCTGCCGGAGCCCGCGGCGAAATTGACCGCAGCCTCGAAAATGCCTGGCATCGACGGCCACAAAATGTCGAAGTCTTACGGCAACACGATTTCATTGCGCGAGGACGAAACGTCGGTCGTCAAGAAAATACGCACCATGCCAACCGATCCGGCGCGTGTCCGGCGCACGGATCCCGGCGATCCGGACAAATGCCCGGTCTGGCAATTTCATCTGGTCTACTCGGATGAGCCGCGCCAGCAATGGGTGCGGCAGGGCTGCACGACGGCCGGAATCGGTTGCCTTGAATGCAAACAGCCCGTGATCGACGCCGTGCTCGCCGAGCAGAAGCCGATGCGGGAGCGCGCCAGCCATTACATCAGCGATCCGTCGTTGCTCAATAAAATCGTTGCCGAAGGTTGCGAGCGCGCGCGCGCCGCGGCCGGCGCGACGATGCGCGAAGTCCGTACGGCCATGGGCTTGTCTTATCCTTCGCTTGAGGAAAAGCGCGCAAGCGCGCAACAACATGCCGCGCTTCCGCTAGAATAAGCTTGCCTGCGAAAGCCGCTTCGTGTTCGTTGCCTGATATTCGTCGGCCAGGCTGTATCAATAAGGTCATGCTTCGAGATTCGGCCCGCACAGTGCTGCCCTCAACCCAATTCGATTCCATACAAAGCTGATGCCCGATTCGCAATCGCCGCAAGGCGAACTTTCCGAATCGCAAACTGACGGCGAAGCTCGTACGGCGCTGCCGGTTCCCGTCAGCACGCTTCCTGCGACTTTATATCTGTTGCCGATGTCGGACCGCCCGTTTTTCCCGGCGCAGAGCCTGCCGCTGTTGCTGAACGAGCGGCCGTGGCTGGAAACGATAGACAGGATCGGCGAGACCGAACACAAGATGGTCGGTCTCGTGCTGGTCAAACCCGATCGCCCCGAGGATGCCGGGCAGCGCGATTTTCATGCGGTCGGCACGGTAGTCCGCATGCATCGGCCGATGAGCACTGACGGCAAGATGCAATTCATAGCCGAAGGCGTGGCGCGCTTTCGCATCCTCGACTGGATTTCGATCAAACCGCCGTACCTGGTCAAGGTTGAGTATCCGGCGGACGGGCGGAATCAGAATCAGGATGCGCTGCGCGCGTATGCGATGGCGATCATCAACACCATTAAGGATCTGGTTCCGCTGAATCCGCTTTACACCGAAGAGGTCAAGTTTTTTCTGAACCGTTTCAGCCCGAACGAGCCGTCGGCGCTGGCCGATTTCGCGGCGAGTCTGACGACATCGAGCAAAGACGACTTGCAGCAGGTGCTTGGCGCATTCAATTTGCGCCGGCGCATGGAAAAAGTGCTGGTGCTGATCAAGAAAGAACTCGACGTCGCAAAGCTGCAATCGCATATACGCCGTCAGGTCACCGACAAAATCGAAGGTCAGCAGCGCGAATTTTTTCTGCGCGAGCAACTGAAAGCGATTCAGAAAGAGCTGGGCATCGCGAAGGACGATCGCACCGCCGATATCGAGCGTTTCCGCGATCGCGTCGACAAGTTCAAGCTGAAGCCGCCGGTCGAAAAGCGTATCGAGGATGAATTGCAGAAACTGTCGCTGCTCGAAACCGGTTCGCCGGAATACGCGGTCACGCGCAATTATCTCGACTGGCTGACGCAACTGCCATGGGGCAGGCATTCGAAGGACAAGCTCGATCTGAAGCGCGCGCGCAAGATACTGGAGAAAGATCATTACGGCCTCGACGACGTCAAGGACCGCATCATCGAATTCCTCGCCGTTGGCGCAATGAAAGGAGAGATCGCCGGATCGATCCTGCTTCTGGTCGGACCGCCCGGCGTCGGCAAGACGTCGATCGGACGCTCGATCGCGTCCGCGCTGGGACGCGAGTTCTACCGTTTTTCGCTGGGCGGCATGCGCGACGAAGCGGAAATCAAGGGCCATCGCCGCACGTATATCGGCGCCATGCCGGGGAAATTCATCCAGGCGATCACGGAAGCCGGGGTCGCCAATCCGGTGATCATGCTCGACGAAATCGACAAGATCGGCGCGTCGTATCACGGCGATCCGGCCTCGAGCCTGCTCGAAGTGCTCGATCCGGAACAGAACATCGACTTCCTGGACCACTATCTCGACGTGCGCTTCGATCTTTCGAAAGTGCTGTTTGTCTGCACCGCGAATCAGTTCGACACGATCCCCGGTGCTTTGCTCGATCGCATGGAAATCATCCGCTTGTCGGGTTATATCACTACCGAAAAAGTGCAGATTGCGAAACGTTATTTATGGCCGAAGCAACTCGAAAAAGCCGGCATTGCGCGCGAACGGCTGGTGATAGGCGAAACCGCGCTGCGCCATATCGCGGAAGGCTACGCGCGCGAATCGGGAGTGCGCAGCCTCGAAAAACAGCTCGGGCGGCTGGTGCGCAAAGCGGCCGTGAAGTTTATCAATGGCGAAACCGGGCCGCTCACGATCAGTGTGAAAGCCGTCGAGGAATGGCTGGGCAAACCGGTTTTCGGGCGCCAGAAGCCCCTGTCCGGCGTTGGCGTCGTGACCGGGCTGGCTTGGACGGCGATGGGCGGCGTCATTCTGAGTATCGAAGCGACGCGCGTGCACACAAAAAGCCGCGGATTCAAACTGACCGGCCAACTTGGCAGCGTGATGAAAGAATCGGCCGAAATCGCATTCAGTCACGTCTCTTCTCACGTCAAGGAATTCAACGGCAATCCGGCTTTCTTCGACAACGCGCTGGTGCATTTGCATGTGCCAGAAGGCGCGACGCCGAAAGACGGACCGAGCGCCGGCATTACCATGGCGACGGCTTTGCTGTCGCTCGCGCGCGATCAAAAGCCGGCCAGGCAGCTTGCCATGACCGGCGAGCTGACATTGACAGGCCAGGTTCTCGGCGTCGGCGGAATCCGCGAGAAAGTCATTTCGGCGCGGCGCAGCAAGGTCATGGAGCTGATTCTGCCGGCAGCAAACCAGCGCGATTACGACAAGCTGCCGGCGTATGTGCGCGAAGGCTTCGTCATACATTTCGTCAAGACTTTTCGCGAGGTCGTTCAGCATGTCTTCGGCTAATAACGAAGCGCCGGACGGCGCGGCAGATTTGACGTCGGCAACTGTCGCAGCATCTGCGCCGCTGGCGCGGCTGCGCGGCGAGCCGATGCTCGAAATGCCGCGCGACCTGTACATTCCGCCTGACGCGCTGCGGATTTTTCTGGAGACGTTCGAAGGGCCGCTCGACCTTCTGCTTTATCTGATTCGCCGGCAGAATTTCGAAGTGCTCGACATTCCGATGGCCGAAATGACGCGTCAGTACATGGATTACATTGCGCTGATGCGCGCGAATCAGCTTGAACTTGCCGCCGAATACCTGCTGATGGCAGCGCTTCTGATCGAAATCAAATCGCGGATGTTGTTGCCGAAGCCGGGCGGGAATATCAGCAGCGAAGTCGATCCGCGCGCCGAACTCGTGCGCCGTTTGCTCGAATACGAGCAGATGAAACAAGCCGCGCAGAGCCTAGCTGCGCTGCCTTGCGCCGGCCGTGATTACCTGCTGGTTCTGGTCGAAATCGAATGCAGCACGGCACAGCGCCTGCCATCGGTAACGGCAATCGATTTGCGCGCTGCGTGGTCGTCGGCCATGACGCGTGCGCAGCAGAATCGGCACCATAAAGTCAGTCGCGAAACGCTGTCTGTGCGCGAGCAGATGACGCGCATCCTGCGCCGTCTGCGGCATGGGGAGTTCGTGGATTTCGCCGATTTGTATCGATCGGAAAAAGGCGCTGCTGAAATCGTCGTCTGCTTTCTGGCAGTGCTCGAGCTCGCGCGCGAAGCACTGATCGAGGTCAGCCAGGACGAATCTTTTTCGACGATTTACCTCAAGTCGGTTGAAACCAGGTCCGGACAGGGCGGCGAGCAAAACAGCAATGCCGCATGACTTTGGGCGATAGACATGACTGCGCCGCTGTACGAGCTGTCCGAGATTAAATTGATCATCGAAACCGCGCTTCTGACCAGCCCCGCGCCGTTGCAGCTCGCAGAACTCAAGAAACTGTTCGATGAAGACCTGGGCGCCGAAACCTTGCGAAAAATTCTCGAACAGCTGCGGCAGGATTGGGAAGGCCGGGGAGTGGAACTGGTTTTGGTTGCCAGCGGCTGGCGCTTTCGCGCAAAGCCCGAGTATCAGCAGTACCTCGACCGTCTGATGCCGGAAAAAGCACCGCGCTATTCGCGCGCGGCAATGGAAACCCTGGCCATCATCGCCTACCGGCAGCCTGTGACGCGCGGCGATATCGAGGAAATTCGGGGCGTGACGGTTTCGGGCAGCGTGATTCGGGCGATCGAAGCGCGAGGCTGGATCGATGTCGTCGGCCACCGTGAAGTGCCGGGCCGTCCCGCGCTTTATGCGACCACGAAGCAGTTTCTCGACGACCTGAATCTGCGCTCATTGAGCGAACTGCCGCCGCTTGAAGAAATCGGCGCGATGCAGGACCTGTAGTACAGGCGGCGCCGAGCCAGGGCCTGTTTACACATAAATCATGCCCCGCGCTTTGGTCTCGCGGGATGCGATGCGAGGCGGACCGCGCGCGCAGGGCCATTC
>JACDAM010000053.1 GCA_013695435.1 Burkholderiales bacterium
GGAACAGCATGTTGTACCCCAATTGCTCGCACAACAGCCGTTCACTCCTGATTCCGTAGAGAGCTTGCAATATCAACCCGCGCAGCAGCCATTCCGGCGGCACCGAGTACCGACCACGCTCTTCGTACATCGACTCAAACAGCCGGTCCATGTCGCGCAGCGCTACGTTGAGAATCTCGCGGATCGCCAGCAGCGGGTGTTCCGCCGGCACATAATCCGAGGTCTTTCTCACCATGAACAAACCTTCCTGGGTTACGTCCGCTCCACGCATCGCGCTCACCGCCTCGGTTCTATACGACTCACTACTCAACGTACTACCCTTCGGCTCCGTGGACTGGGTCGGGGATAAGTTCAACGAACTGTTAGATCGCTGCGGTGCTCGCCGTCGAAATAACCGGCATCGATGCGCTTCCTGCCGCGTGTTGTTAGCGCCCGCAGTTCGACTACATCATCAGAATTGAACAGCAATGTCAGTGTTCGCAGAATTGCATCGGCGTCCGGCTGCGGCGCGCGGATATCCCCGGCGCTCATGCCGCTCTCCGTGCATGCTGCTTCTCGCATTGCGCGAGCGATGACAACGGGATAAGATGGGTTGCCTGTTTTACCTTCTGTGCCGCCCCGGTCTGCGCCGGGTGCGGCATTATTTTTTCTAGGGTCATGGCCGCCTCACTTACCAAGAGACTCGATAAGCGCGCGGATAACCCGAACATCCCATGCCGTTGTCCTGTCGGACAGCTTTATGCCCTTGGGATATTTTCCCGATTTGATACCAACCCACCAGGTCGTTCTGCTGATCGGGAAAATACCGGGGATCGGCGGGTTTGCTTTTTTGTTCCCGAGAATTTCCGCCAGACGCACATAGCCTTCAGCCGGCAATTCGTTTCGCATTTTGTTGTCTCCGTTTGTTTGGGTGCGGAGACATACTGCCAAGACAAACGGAAGTTTAGGTACCTAAACTTCCTCTTTTCTTTTTTAGCGCGTTGCGGATAGTTCGTTTCACAACCTCTGGGTGGTTCTCGTAGAGAACGCTTCGTGCGTCGCGCTCGGTTCGCCCGGCGACAATCAATTTGTCGTACTCTTCCCACAGTTTTTTGTAATCAAGTTTCAGATTCGCTTGCGACCGGTGCCTATGAACGCGACCGGCTTCTTGCAGCTTCCTGTGCTTGGCCATTTCCGTGCGGAGGTCGTCGTACATTCGATATGCCGCGCAAGCAGCGACAAACTCTACCCATGCGGCGCGGAGCCGCACTATTGTTTCCTCACCTCCGGTTTGGCTAGCGTTGACCATCCTTATTACGACGCGAACCTCGATCAGCAAAGCTTGTGCCGCCTGCATGTCGTCGTTTACAACATTAGGCCGTTTTTCTTCGACGCGGCTCTTTATAAAAGCCTCCAGCGGCTCGCAAATAAGCCGGTCGAGCGTGCGAGATAACCCTGCATCAATCGATGCTCGATCAGGGCGGATCGCACAAGCCACGGACTCACACACTCTATCTCTGTAGAGCGGGTCGAAGAGATCAAAGAATGTGGCTAGAGATGCTTCGTAACGGCTCGCGCCCGGTCTCGTTTTTGGCATTTTTGGACACCCTTCGATCCAACGCCCCTTTAAGTCAGGAGCCGCGCCGGCCGGGTAAGGGTTCCCGGGTATTCGCCTTCGGGGATCAGCCTCAGGCTAGGCGCGGCAATGCTTGATCCTCGTTAAGCCGCTTTCTTCATGCGTAGCTCGTAGGTTAAACCCGCTTCCTGATTGGCAGCACGTTGCCCGCCGGCTTCGTGTCGCAATACTTCGACCAGTCGTTCATCAGTCGCCGCCGCTTCTCGAAAAGGTCGCCGCGCCGATAGGCCGCCTCTACCCTATCGTCGAGTTGATGCGCTAACGCAGCCTCCGCGACTTCGCGCGGGTAGTTCGTTTGCTCGGCGGACCAGTCGCGAAACGCGCTGCGAAACCCGTGAACAGTAATGTCGGGTCGCCCCATGCGTTTCAATAGCGCCAGCATCGCCATGTTGGAGAGCGGCTTGCCAGCCTTGCCGCCACGGAATACGAACGCGCCGTGCTGTCCAGCGTGCATGTCATCGACGATAGCGACGGCGCGCTCTGTCAGCGGAACGCGATGCTCGATACCGGCCTTCATGCGGCTTGCGGGGATTGTCCAGAGCTTTTGATCGAGCATGAATTCGTCGGCGGTCGCGCCTGTTGTTTCGCCGGTTCTCGCTGCCGTGAGTATCGTGAATTCGAGTGCTCTGGCAGCGATGCCCGGCTGCTCGCGCAGTTCGATCATGAACGCGCCCATATTCACATACGGTAGGGCCGCATGATGCCTGACGCCTCGCGCCTTCGACCGCTTCGGTAAGAGCTTGTCCAGATGCCCGCGCCAGCGCGCCGGATTGTCGCCTGTGCGCAGTCCGCGAACCTTAGCCCAATCCAATACCGCCTCAACCCGGCCCCTGAGCCTGCTGGCGGTTTCGGGCTTCGCCGTCCATATGGTTTGCAGCGCTTTTGTCACCAAGTGCGTATCGACTGCCTGAACGGGCAGGGAACCGAATACGGGGCCCGCGTAGGTCGCGAGAGTGTTCTCCCACTGGCTAACGTGCTTGGCGTTGTTCCAGCCGCTCCGGTGCGCCTCTATGTAGGCTGTGGCGCAGTTGGCGAAGGTCATCGATCGGGCAGCGGTAAGACGCGCCTCAGATCGCCTCTGATTCCGTGCTTCGATCGGGTCCACGCCGTCCAGCAATAATTTACGGCACACGGAAGCCCGCTCCCTCGCATCGGCAAGGCTCAGGATATGTCGCGAGCCGAGTCCCATCTCGCGGGGTCGCCCGTTCAGTGTGAACCGGAATATCCAGGACTTGGTTCCGGCTTTCGAGACTTGCAGATAGAGACCGCCGCCATCAAGGTAATAGCCGGGCGTTTTCAGCCGGTCCACCTTGAGCGCCGAGAGCTGCTTGAAAAACCGTTGTGATGTTCCGCCCACTTTTACTACCCCGTCTATTACCCACGTCTTAATAGTGGATTCTGGTGGGCTTTGGCGGACTTATCAAGACGCCAGTGAACACAAGCGCCAGTCTTATAAGGGCTTTTCTAAGGCGTCTTTACTCTATGGTTTAGCGGACTCTCTCCGCCAGTTTTGACCCCTTCCCGCCTCTGGTACCGTCAGCCCTTGAATTACCTATACCAACTTCGGCAAAGGCCGCGCACGCATGTCTTGAGTCTCGATAGACCCAAGGGAGTTGGTCTGACCGTTTATTTGCCTGTGGGGAAATCCTTCAGACGCCGTTGCTGTTCCGGCAACCTTCAATAGACGGGTAGGCCCAAGTTGGATAAAATTCGCTCGCGTTATTTCAATAAGCGCCCGTAGCTCAGTTGGATAGAGTACCTGGCTACGAACCAGGGGGTCGTGGGTTCGAATCCTGCCGGGCGCGCCAAAGCATTTCTTGACGACAGTTTCGTAATTCAGCTTTTCCGTGCGCACGATTTGCGGGCGCAGTAACGACGACATCTGCCTTTTGTAATCAGCAACAGCAACGCATTTCGGTACAACTCGTGTTTTGGGAATTGATTTTCCGCAATCGAATCCGTTTGCGTTCCGGCTTACTGAACAGCGCTTCTGGATTCGGCAAACCCCTCAACGCCGTTCTTCTTGTCCGAACATGATCAAACACAGGTCAGCCTTGGCTTATCCGCCGATTAGCGACTACGCCTTGATTGGCGATTGCCATTCCACCGCGCTGGTAGGCCGCGGCGGCTCGATCGACTGGTGCTGCATGCCGCGCATGGATTCGAGAAGTTGCTTCGGCCGCTTGTTGGTATGACAAGCGCATCGTCGGCCGCGGGCAAGATCATTTTTGGTGCACGAGATCATTCCGTGGGCCGTCACGCCAACTACGCGGCTTCCGAAGGGGTGATGATGCTGGTCAAAACGCTGGCTCAGGAACTCGCGCGGCATCGGATACGCGTCAACAGCATTGCGCCCGGAGCGATCGAAACACCGATCAACGCCACCACCCGCGATACCGAAGCAGAACGCAGACGATTGCTCGAACTAATTCCGTACGGCCGCATCGGCGAGCCGATCGATATCGGCCGCGCCGCTGTTTGGCTGGCGTCCGATGCATCCGACTACATGACCGGCGCAACGCTCTATATGGACGGCGGCATGCTGTTGTATCCGGGTTTCATCGATAACGGCTGACACGCTGCTGCAACGACTGCGCTTGCCAATACATCGCCGCTCGGGGGCCCGAGGTTCAGCGCGGTATCTACACGCAGCGAAACCCGATATTCCGATTGGCAGATACTGAACAACGTACAATGGCGTCGCACGTCCAACTGACGTTTCCGCAATTCGCCATGCGCAACAAACCCTGAAATGAAACGCTGGTTTTTGATCGTACTCGTCGTCCTGTACGGCGCCAGCGTCCATGACGCAGTTGCCCGAAATGCCGCCATCGCGTCAGCCCATCCGCTCGCGACCGAGGCTGGGTACCAGGTGCTGCAGCTAGGCGGCAATGCCTTTGATGCGGCGGTTACGGTAGCGGCAACGCTCGCGGTGGTCGAACCGTTTGCATCGGGCCTCGGCGGCGGCGGTTTCTGGCTGCTGCACCGCGCTTCTGACCGCGCTTCCGATAGCCAGGCGGTCATGCTCGACGCGCGCGAAACGGCGCCCTTGAATGCTCGCTCCGACATGTATCTCGACCGCAATGGCGAGGTCGTACCCGGTGCCTCGCGCGAAGGCGCAAAAGCCGCGGCAATTCCCGGTACGCCCGCGGCGCTCACCTGGCTTTCGAAGCGATACGGCAAGCTTCCGCTTGCAAAGGCTCTGGCGCCGGCAATCGCTTATGCGCGCGACGGATTCTCCACCAACGCGCGCTATGCGCGTATCGCGCGCCTGCGCCAGGAGTTGCTGCGCGGCGACGAATCCGCGGCAAGTATTTTTCTCGACAAGGGCGAACCGCCTGTGCATGGCTTCCGTCTGCGTCAACCCGCGCTCGCGCGCACGCTAACCACACTGGCGCGCGATGGTCATGCCGGCTTTTATGGCGGCCCGGTCGCGGACGAACTGGTACGCTCGATCAACACAGCAGGCGGCATCTGGCGCAAAGAAGATCTCGCTACCTATCGCGTCATCGAACGAGCGCCAGCGCGCATCACTTATCGCGGCCTTGATATCACCACGGCATCGCTGCCCTCGTCCGGCGGCGCAACGCTGGCGCAAAGCCTGAACATTCTGGAGGCGCTGCCGTTTGCGCAAAGCGATGGAGCCGCGCGAGTCCACCTCGTCGTCGAGGCGCTGCGCCGCGCCTATCATGATCGTGCGCGTTATCTCGGCGACCCCGATTTCATCGATGCGCCCATCGCGCACCTGTCGAGCGAAGCTTATGCCGCCACGCGTGCAGCCTCCATCGATCCGCGGCAGGCTACGCCGAGCACAGCACTAGCGAAAACCGAACCGATCGCTGTCGAGGGCCGCGATACCTCGCATTTCTCGATCATCGATGCAGCCGGCAATCGCGTCGCCGCAACTTTGAGCATCAACAACTTGTTCGGCTCGGGCATCGTCGCTGGCAGCACCGGCGTGTTGCTCAATAACGAGATGGATGATTTCGCCGCGAAGCCGGGCGCAGCCAATACCTATCGGCTGACCGGCGATGAAGCCAATGCGATCGAACCCGGCAAGCGTCCACTGTCATCGATGTCGCCGACCTTTGTCGAGGATGCGCGCGGCGTGCTGATTCTTGGCAGCAGCGGCGGCTCGCGCATTATGAGCCAGGTGCTGCTGGCCATTCTTGACTATGCCCGGCCGGGCCCCGTCGATGTCATTGGCATTGTCGGTGCGCCACGCTACCATCATCAGTATCTGCCCGACCGCATCGACATCGAGCCGGAAGCCTTCCCCGCCGAGTGGATCGCGGCGCTCGCAGCCAAGGGACACAGGGTGCATCGCATCGACCGCAAGTGGGGCAATATGCAGGCAGTCTGGCTGAACCAGAAAACCGGCCAGTCGATTGCGGTCGGCGATCCGCGGACGGCAGCCGGTTGGGCGGGCTGGTTTTAGCCCACGCGAATGAAAACGACCTTTCTCGATTTCGAACAGTCGATGGCCGAGCTCGAAGCCAAAATCGACGAGTTGCGTTACGTGCAGGATGATTCGGCACTCGGCATTTCCGAGGAAATCGAGCGCCTGCAAAAAAAAAATCAGACGCTGACGAAATTGATCTACGGCAAGCTGAACGCATGGCAGATCTCGCAGGTCGCGCGTCATCCGCAACGCCCTTATACGCTCGATTACCTGCAGCAGCTCTTCAGCGATTTCGAAGAATTGCACGGCGACCGCCATTTTGCCGACGATCACGCGATCGTCGGCGGGCTGGCGCGGCTCGGCGCCCAGAGCGTGATGGTCATCGGCCATCAGAAAGGACGCGATACCAAGGAAAAAATCTTCCGCAATTTCGGCATGCCGCGGCCCGAGGGTTATCGCAAGGCGCTCCGCTTGATGCGGCTCGCCGAGAAGTTCGCGATCCCGGTGTTCACGCTGATCGACACACCCGGCGCTTATCCGGGCGTCGGCGCGGAGGAGCGCGGCCAGTCGGAGGCGATCGGGCGTAATCTTTATGTCATGGCGGAATTGAGAACGCCGATTATCTGTACGGTGATCGGCGAGGGCGGTTCGGGCGGCGCGCTCGCTGTCGGCGTAGGCGATGCGATGCTGATGCTGCAATACGCAACCTATTCGGTGATCTCGCCCGAAGGCTGCGCATCGATCCTTTGGAAAAGCGCCGATAAAGCGCCTGAAGCGGCCGAAACGCTAGGTATTACGGCGACGCGTTTGAAAACCCTGGGCTTGATCGACAAGATCGTGCCCGAGCCCCTGGGCGGCGCGCACCGCGATCCGGAAACCATAATGCAAACCTTGAAAAAATTTCTGGTCGATACGCTGCGCCAGCTCAAGGACAAGCCGGTCGACGATCTGCTGAAAGCGCGCTATGCGCGGCTGATGGCTTATGGCAAATTCAAAGAAGTCGCAGTCAAATGATCGGCCGAATGCCCCGCCCGATCTGCCGGCCGAAGCGGAAATCGTTTTAAGGAAATGGGTCAAAAAAGGCGATAAGCTTGTTCTCGGCCTGAGCGGCGGCATCGATTCGGTGGTTGCGCTCGATGTCCTCGAGCTGCTGCGCGAGCCTCTCGGTTTTTCATACTCAGCGCTTTATATCGATCATCGCATCAGCGCCGATTCCTCAAAATGGGCCGATTTCTGCGCAGGACTTTGCCATGTCCGCGGCATTGACTTTCGAAGTGTTTCAATAACCATCGATACGGCTGGCGCCGGTACGGAAGCGGCGGCGCGCAAGGCGCGTTATGGCGTGTTTGCCGGGCAAGACGCCGACTTCATCATCACCGCGCATCACCTCGACGATCAGGCCGAAACTTTGCTGCTGCAACTGCTGCGCGGCGCAGGGCTCAAGGGTGCGAGCGCCATGCCGGAAATCAGGGAATTGTCATCCGCTTCCGGGGAAAGGGCGCCGCGATTGTTGCGCCCGTTCCTGAATCTTGCGCGCCGCGATTTCGAAGCTTACGCGCGCGCCAAGAATCTGGCCTGGATCGATGACGAGAGCAACGACAATACGTCGTTCGATCGCAACTATGTGCGGCATCGCGTTTTTCCTGTCGTCGAGCAGCGTTTTCCCGGCTATCGCGCCACGCTGGCGCGCGCGAGCCGGCACTTCGCCGCGGCTTCCGCGTTGCTCGATGAGCTTGCCGAATGCGACGCGGCGTATGCCATATCCGCCGGCGCCTTGCGAATCGATGCGCTGTGCAAGTTGGAGCAAGCTCGCGCCAACAATCTGCTGCGCTTTTTTCTGGGTCGCGCCGGCCTGATCCTGCCAAGCGCCGTCAAGCTCGAAGAGATCGTCCGCCAATGCCGCGGCAGCAGCGACGACAGCCATCTCTCGATCGAGTTGGGTCATTGGCAATTGCGCCGTTTCGCCGGCTCGCTGCATCTCGAACCCGCGTTTAAACTCATGCCATGCATCGTCAAATGGAACGGCGAAGCGCGGCTCGAACTCCCGGCGGGACGCGGCGTGCTGGTGATGAAAAAAGCCATCGGCGCCGGCATCGCTGCGCGACGGCTGGAGCAGCAGGCGGTGACGGTCCGCACGCGTTATGGCGGCGAGCGTCTAAAGCCGGACTGCAAGCGCCCGCGCCGCACCTTGAAGAACCTGCTGCAGGAGAATCGCGTGCCGCCATGGCAGCGCGCGCGCATGCCCCTTCTGTTCTGCGGCGAAATCCTGGTATGGGCGCCAGGGCTGGGCGTCGATTGCGCTTATCAGACAGACGCTGGTGAACCGGGCATCATTCCGGAATGGCAGGCCAGCACTGCAGCCCGGGAGGCGGAATGAACGTGCAAGTTTGAATCCGAATGGATAGCGAACATGAGATGGCGACTGGCGATTCGGCAAGAAATTCCGTAGGTCAGGGTGCCGAAGGCGCCCTAACAGCATCGGTAGCGCATTCTTTGTCAGGGAGCTTGCGCACCCTGACCTACGCTTACTTTGTTCGTATCGTTCCGGCTTGTCCCATAACGATGCGCGCATCGTCAGGTGTTTGCTTCTCGGTTTTTCAACATAAGCCGGTGTAATCGAAAGTGAATCGCCCGATCCGCGCCCGCATCGATCTCGCCGCCCTTGCGCACAATCTGTTGATCGCGCGGCGCTGTGCGCCTCGCTCGCAGGTGCTTGCGGTGATCAAGGCCAATGCCTACGGCCACGGTTTGCTGCGCGCCGCGCGCGCGTTGCAAGACGCCGATGGATTTGCCGTGCTCGATCTCGAGGCGGCAGTATGCTTGCGCGAATCCGGTTTCCGCCGCCATATCGTTTTGCTGCAGGGCTTTTTCGCGCCCGACGAATTGCCGCTGATCGCGGAAAACCGGTTGACGGTGGTCATCCATCATCAGGAACAAATCGCAATGCTGGCTTCGGCCTGGTTGCCGGTGAAGATCGACGTGTTCCTGAAAATCAATACGGGGATGAACCGGCTCGGTTTCAAACCTTCCGCGTTCAGCGCAGCGCTGCGCGCGCTGCAGACAAACCGGCTCATCGGCGATATAACGCTGATGACGCATTTCGCCAGCGCCGACGAGACCGAGGGCACGATGGCCCAGCTCAACGAGTTCACCAATCTGCGTGGCGATTCCGGATTGCCGTGCAGCATGGCGAATTCGGCAGCGATTCTGAGTACGCCGGCGACGCATGCGGAATGGGTGCGCCCCGGCATCATGTTGTATGGCGCGTCGCCTTTCCCGGATCGCGCTCATAGCGAGTTCGGCTTGCTGCCGGCGATGACTTTGTCGAGCGAAATCATCGCCGTGCAACAACTTGATAGCGGCGATGCCGTCGGTTATGGCGAGAACTACCGCAGCGATGGCGCGCGCCGCGTCGGTATCGTCGCCTGCGGTTATGCCGATGGTTATCCGCGCCTCGCGCCCACCGGAACGCCGGCGCTGGTCGCAGGCCAACTCACGCAAACGCTGGGCAGGGTATCGATGGACATGCTGTGCGTAGATCTGTCGGCGCTCCCGCAGGCTGGCGTCGGCGCCCCGGTCGTGCTGTGGGGCGAAGGCCTCGCCGTCGATGAGGTCGCGCGAAAGGCCGGCACCCTCGGTTACGAGTTGCTGTGCGCGCTGGCGCCGCGCGTTCCGGTCATCGAATCCTGACGCTGTCGGCGCCGTGAAAAAGCAGAAATCGGTTTACGCGTGCACCGAATGCGGCGGCGAAGCGCTGAAGTGGCAGGGCCAATGCCCGCATTGCCAGGCGTGGAACACGCTGGTCGAATCGATAGCCGAGCAGATTGGAACGAATCGCTACAGCGCCATTGCCGGCAACGCCAGGCTGCAAAATCTGGGCGAAGTCGAGATTGGAGCGCGCGAGCAAAGCCGGTATCCGACCGGCATCGGCGAATTCGATCGCGTGCTCGGCGGCGGCCTGGTGCGCGGCGCTGTTGTGCTGCTTGGCGGCGATCCAGGAATCGGCAAATCGACTTTGTTGTTGCAGGCGCTCTGTCAGATCAGCGACGCGAAGCGCGTGCTCTACGTGAGCGGGGAGGAATCGGCGCAGCAGATCGCGCTGCGCGCATCCAGGCTGGCGTTGAATGCAAGCGCGATGCAGTTGCTGGCAGAAATCCAGCTCGAACGCGTACTCGCGACCCTGGCCGCGCACAAGCCGGAAGTCGTCGTCATCGATTCGATTCAAACCATGTATTCGGAGGCGCTGACATCAGCGCCGGGCAGCGTCGCCCAGGTTCGCGAATGCGCGGCGCAACTGACGCGGTACGCCAAGAGCAATGATGTCATCGTCATTCTGGTTGGCCACGTCACCAAGGAAGGCACGCTGGCCGGGCCGCGCGTGCTCGAACACATAGTCGACACCGTGCTGTATTTCGAGGGCGATACGCATTCGAGCTTCCGGCTGGTGCGGGCCGTCAAGAATCGCTTTGGCGCGGTCAATGAGCTCGGCGTTTTTGCGATGACGGACAAGGGATTGAAAGGCGTCAGCAATCCGTCCGCGCTATTCCTGTCGCAGCACGATACGCAAGTCGCGGGCTCCTGCGTGCTGGTCACGCAGGAAGGCACGCGGCCGTTGCTGGTCGAGATTCAGGCGCTCGTCGATGAAGCGCACGCGCCGAATCCGCGCCGGTTATCGGTCGGGCTCGAACAGAATCGGCTTGCGCTGCTGCTTGCCGTGCTGCATCGTCATGCCGGCATCGCGTGCTTCGATCAGGATGTGTTTGTCAACGCGGTCGGCGGCGTCCGCATCAGCGAGCCGGCGGCCGATCTCGCGGTGCTGCTGGCGATCGTGTCTTCGCTGAAGAACAAGCCGCTGCCGGACAAGATGGTCGTGTTCGGCGAGGTCGGCCTGGCCGGTGAAGTGAGGCCGGTTCAGCGCGGCCAGGAACGCTTGAAGGAAGCCGCCAAGCTCGGTTTCACGCGCGCCATCATTCCGAAAGCGAACCAGCCGAAGCAGCCAATTGCCGGGATCGATATCATTGCCGTCGAGCGCATCGAACAGGCGGTCGCCAGCATCCGTTAACAGGCTGGTTGAAAAACTACTGCGCTTGCCTGTACTTCGCTGCTCAGGGCTCGAAGCTCATGTATTCCCATATACATTCCGCTTTCTCGGCCCATAGCACCTCGTCCTGGCTGCGCTCGCTGGGTTTTCAACAGCCTGCTGACGGGTATCCGCGATGGTGATGAGAGCAGCCACGGCCAACGCTGCGCGCAAACGATCTGGTTTGCGCGCCCTCGTGATCGCCGGAATTTCCTGGCTCTTCATGCTAGCAATCGCCATTCCGGCGAGCCTGTTCTACGGCATCCCGGTTCGAAACCTGACGCGCGATGCCTCGTATATCTCGAACGGGGGCTTTTACATCGGGCTGATTTCCAATCTTGGTATCGTACTTTGGGCCGGTTCGGCTGCAATCTGCTTCCTCGCTTATGCGATGTTAAAAGAGCGGCCCGTGGCTTCCCGCGCTCCGCTTTTTTTCCTGGTTTCAGCACTGTTTACTCTGGTCATGCTCGGTGATGATCTGATGCAACTGCATAGCATCATTCCTGAATATTTCGGCATCAGACGAAAGGGTTTCCTTGCCCTTTACGGCCTTGGCGCGGCGCTTTATCTTTACTGGTTTCGCGCGCATATACTGGCCAGCGACTACATGCCGCTGACCGTGGCGCTGACTTTGTTCGCGATTTCCGCGGCGATCGATTTGATACCCGGCGAATTCAGGGGGCAGTATTTGCTTGAGGACGGCGCCAAGTTCGCCGGCATCGCGACCTGGTTCGCCTATTTTTTTCGTCTGGCGTCAGACACGCTTTCGCTTACGACGCCTGATTCGGAGTGGACGTCGAAGTGAATTGAGGTCACGCCCGCGCAAGCGGGAATCCAGAAGCTCGGCGAATCAAGGAGGAAGAACATGACGTTTTGGTTGCTCGCCGGGCTGGTCGCATTGCTGGCGCTGCTGACGCTGCTGCCGATCTGGCGCTATGAGGCTTGGTGGGTGCGCGGGCAGGATTTTCCCGCGCTTGCAATACGCCGCGGCCGGGCTGCTTTTGCTGGCGATCGAGTGGCTTGCGCTGGAC
>JACDAM010000054.1 GCA_013695435.1 Burkholderiales bacterium
CTTCGATGTCGAACAGGTTGATCTGCGGATTGCCTATCGTCTCGGCATACAGCGCCCTGGTTTTCGGGGTGATCGCACGGGCGAAGTCTCTCGGATCATCGGGTTTGACGAATACGGTATCGATGCCGAGCTTTCTGAAGCTGACATCGAGCTGCGAATAAGTGCCGCCGTACAGCGTATTGGCCGCGATCAACTGGTCGCCGGCTTCGAGCAAAGTCAGCAACGCGACGGTCTGCGCCGCCATGCCGGACGCCAACGCGAGTCCGGCGCGCCCGCCCTCCAAAGCTGCGATGCGCTGTTCGAGCACGGCATTGGTCGGGTTCGACAGCCGCGAATAGACGTTGCCGAACGTTTGCAAATTGAACAGCGACGCCGCCTGGTCGGCCGAATCGAATACGTAGGAGGTCGTCTGATAGATCGGCACCGCGCGCGAACCCGTAGCCGCGTCCGGGACTTGGCCCGCGTGCAGACACAGTGTTTCGAAACCAAATTCGCGGTCTGACATAGCGCCTCAGCGCAGACGCGGCCTGGTCCGCGTCTTCCTCCGCGGCTTCGTCGTCGAGATATTCAGGGCAAACATAACGAACGCTTAGCCGATATGACCTTGGTATCGACGCCGGCGAAATTCAGCCCGCCGAATAGCCGCGCGTGTTCGATCTTCACGCAGCGATCCATCACGAATTGCAAACCCGCGGCAAGCGCCAGTCGCCCGGCTTCTTCGTCGATCACCCCGATTTGCAGCCAGAGGACTTTGGCGCCGATGGCAATTGCGTCTTGTGCGATCGGCGCGATGTCCGCACTTTTGCGAAAGCAATCGACGATGTCGACGGGTTCGGGCACGTCGCGCAGATTGGCATGACACCTCTGGCCGAGCACCTCATCTCCCGCGTATTTCGGATTGACCGGAATGATCCGGTAGCCGTGATCGAGCATGTATTTGGCCGCGAAATAACTCGGCCGGAACCAGTCGGCTGAGAGGCCTACGACGGCGATGGTTCTGTTTTCCAGAAGTATGCGGCGTAACGTCGCGATATCAGGCGCGCTCATAACAAGTCAGGAATGGTTCGGTAAAGCAGAATGATGACGCTACCGCAATGGCAAGGGAAGTGCAAAACGCGGCAGCGCTGCGCCGGCCGCGAAGCTGTATCGCTACACCGCGCGTTTACGTCAACAGCGGCCGCAGTCAATGCCGGAATCGTCTGTCCGCGAACGCATTCGGGTGGCGAGAGTCATAGTTGCGTCTGCTGAAGTCATCACTGCGTCCGGCAATGTGCGATAGCGCACAGAACTCGATTCGGAAAGCGGGCACCATCAATCGTCACATCCCGGACGGGATTTTCAACTTAAGGAGTCGAGCAATGTTCAAACTGACAAGCATCGCGGCCGCGGCCGCGCTGATGGCGTCGTCGATCGCGGGTATTTCCGTGGCGAGCGCGGCGGACGACGTGATGTTTTCGACCGGCGGCTATGCGCGCGGTGGTCAAGGCTTGCGCACGATGAAAGTGATGAAGGCCATGGATAAAGACGGAGACAAGGCGGTGTCTCAGGAAGAATTCATGGACATGCAAGAATCGACGTTCAAGAAGATGGACAAGGATAAGGACGGCATGATCAGCACCGAAGAATGGGTCGGCAAGCAGCGCAAATCGGGCTCAGGCGCGGCCATGCGCGACGAAGGATCGAAGACCACCGAATCGAAAACCACAAGAAGCGCGCCATCTTCCACTCGGAGCACAACAGGGTCTGACGCCGGCACGACGGCGGCGCCGGGAACAACGTTGACCGACGAAGCTCGCGCGAATCAGTCCCCGGAGGCAGGTAGAGGCGCGGCGGGTTCGGCCAATCCTTCCAGGGGCGCCAACGCTCCGGGCAGCACGTCGGCCGAAGGAAAACCGTACAGCAGCGAAGCTGAAAAACAGCAGTCGCGCAAAGGCGGCGCGGATGGACCGGCGGGCTCATCGAATCCGTCGAAGGGCGCAAATGATTCCAGCGCAACCCCTAGCGAGGGCAAGTCGTTCAGCGGCGAGGCGGAGAAGCAGCAAAACCGCTAAGCCTTCTAATTATGATGTTTTCTAAAAAAAGGTCATAAGTCAAAAGCCGTTCGTGCTGAGCCCGTCGAAGCATGAACGGCCTTCGACAAGTTCAGAGCTGCCCTGGAAATGCCAGGTTTAATCGGGGGCCGAACGAACATATGGCGTTCATCTCTCGACGGGACACCAGCCCTGGTTGCGAAACCACTAGGCGCCCACTGCGAGAGCGGCGTTCGGCCGATTCGTCGCAAATCCGCTGCTTCGTTCGCGGCGCTCCGTTGCTGTGCCTTCAAGACTGTTTCCGCTGGATTCACGGGCGCACTCGCGATCGAGGAAAATGCGCTGTCCGTCGCAGTGTAAAAAGCGGTTGTAAAAACGGCTAACCATTGTAGGCCTTACACTTTTCTCCCTTCCCGACGCGCGACACCGCTTTAGATCATAAAAAAACCGGGCGTCAACACGTGGCGCGAATCGTGCTGAAAGCGAAATCAGAAGTTATCGCTCGATCGCGCACTTATGTGCGAAATCACACAAAGGAGTAAAGCATGGAAACAGGCACCGTTCAAAACTGGGGCGACGCGTTCATGACATCGATAACCGGCGCGCTTGCGGTCTTCATGGCGGCAATCCCGAAGATCATCGCTTTCATCCTGATTCTGGTTATCGGCTGGTTCATCGCCAGCCTGATCGCCAAAGTCGTGGCGGCGCTGTTGCACAAGGTCAAGTTCAACCAGCTTGCGGAGCGCGCGGGAATCGCCGGGTTCATGCAGAGCATGGGCACCGATGCCTCGGGTTTTTTCGCCGACATCGTGAAGTGGTTTATCCGGCTCATCACGCTGGTCGTTGCGTTCGACGCCCTTGGGCTGCCCGCGGTGTCGCAATTCGTGCAGCAGGTGCTGCTGTGGATTCCGAATCTGATCGTCGCGATGGTGGTGCTGGTCATCGGCGGGATCGCCGCGCAGGCGCTCTCCAAATTAGTCAAAGGGACAGCCGAAAAAGCCGGCATCGGCAATCCTGCTGTCATGGCGACCATCGCCAGCGTCGGCGTTTGGGCGTTCGCCATCATCATCGCGGTCAACCAGCTCGGCATCGGCGAAGCGCTGGTCAACACGCTGTTCATGGCGACAGTCGGCGCGGTGGCGTTGGCGATCGGCCTCGCGTTCGGGTTGGGCGGAAAAGAAACCGCCGGCAAGATGGTCGCGGAGTTGTACAGCAAAGGCAAGGAAGCGGCGCCGAAAGCGGCGGCGGTTGCGGATGCCGCGAAACAGCAGGGTCAGCAGATGAAAGAGCAGACGAAGCACGAAGCGCAGCAGATAAGATCAGTGCCTTACAGCGGTTCGGAACGACGCAGGAATTTAAGCGCGAGTTATACGGGTAAGGAGCGGCGCGCGGCCTAGCGGTCTCAGTTTCGAATGCGCAAAGGCCAGCGCCGGAGAATTTAACGCGGTTTCACTGTATCCAACTGGAGATTACGATGAAAAAAGTCACTGCGGTCCTTCTATTTTCGTTCATCACCATGACTATCACGGGATGCGCTATGAACCCGTTCGCGGATGACAACATCTACGGAACCAGAGATACGGCAAAAGATACCGATCCGACCACCAAATCCGGTACCGGCGGGAGATCGACCAAGGATTCCGATCCGACCAGCGGCGGACGCGGCGCGAAATAGCTGGAGCCGCTCTCGCATTGACGACGCGGGATTGCCGCGTCGGCGGGCGCGCGGACACGTTACCGCGACAGCGGCGGTTTGCGGGGAGCGCGGACACGTACCGCGAAGCGGCCGTTTGCGGGGAGCGCGCCAAGCCCCGCCTCCCGCCCCGGATCGCTGCGCGAACGCCGTGTCGGCGGGGCCTCCCCTCGCAAAGACAACTGTCATTGCGAGCGGCCTTCAGCCCGGGCTTGAACCGGGGGAAGCACCCTGGTTTGTTGTTCTCGACTCTCATTGCAACCTGCCTTGAACCCTGAGCGAAGGAGAAAACCATGAACGAGCAAGTCAAAGAGCTTTTGTATCAAATGCTGGAAACCGAGTTGGGAGGCGTGCAGGTTTATACGACCGCCTTGCAGTGCGTGGTCAATAAAGACTTGAAGGAAGAATGGACAAAGTATCTCGAACAGACGACGCATCACGTGGAAGTCGTCCAGGATCTATTCGAGAAGCTCGGCCTGGACGCGGCACAGCAAACACCGGGACGCCAGGTGGTTCACCATCTCGGCGAAGGGCTGGTGAAGGCGATGCAAATGGCGAAGCAAAGCGGCAAGCCGGAAGCGGCCGAACTGGTCGCCTGCGAATGCGTGGTGCTCGCCGAGACCAAGGACCATCAAAACTGGGAATTGCTGACCAAGTGCGCCGAGAAAGCCAAGGGCGACGAGAAGAAGCTGTTGACAGCCGCGACCGACGAGGTCGAGGACGAGGAAGACGAACACATCTATCACAGCAAAGGCTGGTGCCGCGAATTGTGGATTAAATCGCTCGGAATGCCCGCGGTGCTGCCGCCTCCGGAAGAAGAGAAAGACGTGAAGACCGCTATCGGCGCGGCGCGCGCGGAAAAAGCGCGCGGGACAATGCTGTGAGCGGGCTGCTGTGAGCGGACGGAATGGCCTTCGACAGGCCTGTTCTTGAGTAAAGCCGAAGGGCTCAGGCCGAACGGAGATATATCAGTTAAGTGCCGTTCGTGCTGAGCTTGTCGAAGCATGAATGGCCTTCGAGGAACCTCAGGCCGACCGTCCCGCGCTGCTGAGTAAGGTTGGAAAGGTAAGGCATGCCAAAGTTTTTTGAAGACGAAAGCGCCCAGGAAAATCTGTCGAAATCCTTGTTGGCGGCGGCCCGGGGCGTGGACGAAACGGGCAACCAGACCGTCATTCCGGTCGTGCGGGAAGAGCTTGTCGTCAGCAAGCGCGTAGTCGAAACGGGGCAAGGCATACGCGTCACCAAAACCGTTTCGGAACGCGAGGAGATCGTCGACGAGTTGCTGGCCCGGGACGATGTCGTCTTCGAGCGCGTCAGCCTCAACCAGGTTGTCGCCGCCACGGAAATTCCGGACGTCCGCTACGAAGGCGAAACCATGATCGTGCCGATACTGGAAGAAATTCTGGTCGTCGAGAAACGCACGATTTTGAAAGAAGAGCTGCGCATCAGTCGCAGGCATTACGAGGTTCGCGAACCGCAACGCGTCGTTCTTCGGTCGGAAGAAGTCTCGATCGAGCAGTTCGACGAACGTTCCAGCGATGCGGTCGAGCCTCCGGGCAACACCGGGATCAACGATTGATCCATTTAAAATGAAGCTGTCATTTTACGAAAGGAATTCATCATGGAAAAAACATTGGTAGCCGTATTTGACAATCAAAGCGAAGCGCAACAAGCGCTCGATGCCCTGACCAATAAAGGTTTTTCGAGCAGCAATGCGCGCATCGCCTCGGCTGAAAGTCTCGGCTATAGCGCCGAAAGCGCGAGCGCGAGCCGGCCGGATCAGGAGGAATCGTTCGGCGACAAGATCGCCAACTTTTTCGGTTTCGGCGATCAGGACGAAACCTATACCGAAGCGGTGCGGCGCGGCAGCTACGTCCTCACCGTCGATGCGGCGAGCGACGATGAAGCCGAGCGCGCCGCGGATATCATCGATGAGTTCGACCCGGTCGATATCGATGAGCGCGAAGCCTCGTGGCGCGAAAGCGGCTGGCAGGGTTCGCAGGCGGCCGGCACGGCGTTGCGAGGCGGCAACGAAGGATCCAGGATTCCGATTATCGAAGAGCAAATGACAGTCGGCAAACGCGAGTTGCAGCGCGGCGGCATACGGGTGCATACACGCGTCACCGAAACGCCGGTCGAGGAAACCGTCAATTTGCGCGAGGAGCACGCGACCGTGAAGCGCCGGCCGGTGGATCGCGCCGCGACCGATTCCGACAAGGCTTTCAAAGACCAGTCGTTCGAGGTTCGCGGTACTGCCGAGGAGGCTGTTGTCGGCAAAACTTCACGCGTTGTCGAGGAAGTGGTGATCGGCAAGGAAAGCAGCACGCGCGATCAGACCGTCAAGGGCAACGTGCGCAAAACCGATGTCGACGTCGAGCAACTCGGGCAGGGCTCGGGCAACGGGTCGTCGAAATCGGGTCGTTACGGCGGCCCGGAACGGCGCATGAACTCCGGCGCGAGTTACCGCGGCGAAGAGCGCCGCGCGGCTTAATTGACGTTAAGGGGGTGGCGAAGCCGCCCCTCTCAATTGACGAGCGTCGCGAAAGCAGTGGCGCAATATGCGGACGTCTCACGGCGCGCCCCGCGTAGAAGCCAGGCACGACCTCAGCGTCGCGCACACGCTGTGCAAATGAACGACATGCGCGCCCGAACGCAACCGAATGAGAAAGTTGTGAGGAAGGAGAAGTGATGAAAAAAGCAATCTATCTCGCGCTCGGCGGCTATGTCTGGCGTTGGCTGCAAAAACGCAGGGCAAGCAGAAAAGCCGGTCGTCGCATATGAAGTCCGCCATCGGGCGTGAGCTTAGTCGCCTACGCCGTCATGGCGCATGGCGGCTTTCTGGGTCTGGGCGAAAAGCTGATTCCGATTCCGTGGAACCGCCTGCGCCGCACCGCCGACGGCGAAGTCTTTGTGATTGACGTTGACGAGAAAACGCTCGACAAAATCGCCGGCTTCGACAAGGACAACTGGCCGTCGAAAGAAGCCGCCAATGGCTTTTGGCAAAAGCCATAAACGCAGGAAGGAGACACGATTGATTTTACGCAACGGTGCAGGAAGCTAACGCACGGAAGCGAATTGTCTCTGAAAAAATTGCTTATCGGCGAACTCATCGGCGCGCTGTGCACTGTTTTGGCGTTCTCGCCCGCGATCGCGGC
This sequence comes from Burkholderiales bacterium, assembly GCA_013695435.1. Classification (NCBI taxonomy): domain Bacteria; kingdom Pseudomonadati; phylum Pseudomonadota; class Betaproteobacteria; order Burkholderiales; species Burkholderiales bacterium. Next base: position 6,879 of record JACDAM010000054.1, read on the forward strand.
AGTGCGAGCGCCGCTGGGTTTTTTTGGCATCGAACCCGAACCGCTGACAGACGAGATCGACACCGCGCGGCCGAGCTTCAGCACGAGCCCGGTTCCGCTCGCGGCGGGTCATTTGCAAATCGAATCCGGCGTGCAACTCAGCAAAATCGATAGCGACGACGAGGATGTGACGCTCCCATTCGCGCTGTTGCGCGCGGGGCTGGCGAAGAACCTCGAATTGCAGTTGGGCTGGGACGGCTACTCCGATGCCGGGGTGGGCGATCGATCGTTCAAAGGCGGAACCGATACGACTGTCGCGCTCAAGACGCAATTGACCGGGCAGAGCGGCGCGCTTCCCGCGCTCGGCCTGCTTGGGCAAGTGTCGTTACCGACGGGGGCGGGGAATAAAACATCGGATTCGGTCGATCCGTCTCTCGGCTTGCTGTGGACTTACGATGTGGCGAACGCGGGGTATTTCGGCACGGCGCTCGTCACCTCGACCACCGATGACGATGATGACCGGATAGGACAGTCCGGCATAGGCGCCGGTATCGGGGTCCCGCTGGCGGATCGGTTGCGCGCCTACGTCGAATACTTCGGCATCTTCACCCGGCATGAAGCTCCCGAGCACAATGCCAATGCCGGCGTCATTTACGTCTTCACCCACAATATGGCGCTGGACGCCGTTATCGGCGGCGGGCTGAACGCTGCCGCTCCGGACTTTTACGTCGGTGCTGGCGCCAGCCTTCGATGGTAGTTCGCGGCGATGGGAAACCTTGTCGGATGGCGCAGGATCTTCGGCAAAAGCCATCGCGGGGGATGATCGGAAACCCGGTTAACACTACGATTCCGGGACCGGGGATGCGCGTCCTATCGACTGATATCCGCGGAAGTATCGCCGCCATGCGACTGGAAACTCATGTGCCCACGCTGTTGCACATACGCTACATACCAAAAGATTTTTGTGGCAATGCCGCACCGCTTTGGCGTAATCTGGCTATCCCACGTCTGCATTAAGAAGAAGGAGATTCCGATGCGAAGAATCAGTCTGTTGACAGTGATTGGCGTCGCGGCGGCGACTGCTCCCTTGATCTCCCATAGCCAGGCCGTTTACGAGCCTGAGCGCTATTTCGATAACCGCTGGTACATCACGCCATCTGTCAACATGGTTATCCCGGACGACGAGCGCAACGCCGATGTCGGCGGCGCCGTCGGCCTGGCAATCGGTCGTCCGATCAATCCGTATCTGAATTTCGAGCTTCGCTCGCTCTACGAGAAACTCGATGGCGAATCCGGCGGGCCCGGAGACTACCATAACTGGAGTTTCGGCGCGGACGCGCAATGGTTTTTTCTGGGACGCGAGGGTGTGGGCAAGCAGGATCAGCTGCAGCCTTACTTCCTGCTTGGCGGCGGCGGCATCAGGGACGACGTTCCTGCCGAAGACAAATGGAGTGTGTACGGCAACGTAGGCGCGGGTGTCGTAGCGCCTTTGGGAGACTGGGCCCGCCTCGTGCTGGACGCGCGTTATCGCTGGGATAGCAATCGCGGAAATATCGCGACGGGCGGAAATTTCGACGATTTTCTGGTCGGTCTGGGCTTGCAGATTCCGCTGGGCCCAAAGCCGCTTGTAGCGGAGGCGCCGAAACCAGCGCCAGCGGCTGAGCCCCCGCCACCCGAACCGGCGCCGGAACCGGAACCAGCTCCGCCCCCGCCACCGCCGCCTGCGCCGAAGGTCACGCGTTTCGAAATCGAGACCGACGGCACGTTCCAGTTCGACAAGGCCGTGCTGACCGCGGAGGGCAAAAAACGGATCGATGATTTCGTCAACACAGCGCAGATCTCAGGCGGGACGTTCAATTCGATCGTCATTATCGGACACACCGATCCGCTGGGGTCCGAGGTTTATAACAAGAAACTCTCCCTGCAGAGAGCGAACGCAGTGCGTGATTACATCACCAGTCGCGGTGTTTCGGCCAGCGACATTCGCGTCGAAGGACGCGGCGAGAGCGGGCTCAAGATCACGGCAGCCGAATGCAAGGCAAAAGGTCAGGCCAAGACCCGCGCTGCGCTCATCAAGTGTTTCCAGCCGAACAGGCGCGTGGACGTCGACGTCGAGGCCATGCGGCAGGAGTAACATTCGGACCGCCGCAGGATGGCGAGCGAACAACACGCCCCGGGAACGGGGCGTGTTGTTTTAAGCTGGCGGCTGTAACCAGCGTTTGTCGGCCGCCACCTGGACAGGGTGTTGAAAAACGGAGCGAGCGCAGTAGATCAGGGTGCGGATGCTCTTTGACAGCAAATCCCGGCGGTTCCCTTATTTCCCCGGAATCTTCAGCTTCTGTCCCGGATGGATCAAATCCGGATTCTTGATCTGATCCTTGTTGGCTTCATATATTTTTTGCCAGGTGAGGCCCGGATAGTTCTTTGCGATCTTCGATAGCGAATCGCCCTTCTGCACCGTGTAAGTCGTTTCCGTGGCAGTTCCCGTCTTTGCCGTCGGGGCCGGCGCAACGTCGATATTCATGACAACATCTGCAGCGCGCATGTCGGGATCGATTTCACCGTAGATGTCCCAGAGCCGTTGTTTGACGGCCTCGCTGGGCGCTTTGCCGGTGACATAAAGCACACCGTCCTGTTCGCGCGCGGAGAAATCCGCGACCTTGTCCTGCCTGGCGCTAATGATGAGTTTCTGGTACTTGTCGGTCAATGCCATGATCGTTTTCTCCGCGCTTATTTGATGGTCATTTCGTTGACGACTTTCTTCGGCTTGGCTTCATTGGCTGCCTTCATTGCATCCTGCAATTGCGCGCGTTTGATGTCGCCCGTCAGCTTGACCTCGCCGTTTTGCACCTGAACGTCGACTCCGCTGACGCCAACCTTTTCCAGGTTCGCGGTGACGGCATTTTTGATTTTCGCGTCGTCGGCTTCGAACGCCGGCGCCGGCGCTTTGTCCGGCGTAGCGACAGGCGCGGGCGCCATATCCGGCGTGGCGAGCGGGGCCGACTTGACTTTGAGGTTGTTCACGACGTTTTTCACGCCCTTGACGTCGCGCGCCGTCCGCTCGGCCTGCGTCTTTGCGTTATCGGAATCGACTTGTCCCGACAGGGTTACGACACCATCCTTGACGGCTGCGGTAATGCCGGGAGCGGCCGCCGCGACTCTGGCTTGAACTTCGGAGCCGATCTTGTCGTCCTTCGGTGCGCAGCCGGCCAGCATGCCAGCCATGAGAAATACGAGAAAAAACCAATATTTACGGGGCGTAGCAATGGGCATGAAGAGCCTCCTTTTTGGTATGACGATTTTTTGCTTGGTAAGAATCGGAGAGGAATCGCGTGCACCATCGGCGGATACCGATAATGCCGGCAAATTATACTTCCCACACCGCGATAAGTGGGGCAGAAAGTTTACTCTGCTTGAGCATATTTGAAAGCGCCCTATTCCAAAAGCCGCTGCCGTCAATCCTCAGGCTCAGACTTTGCAGCGTCGTCATGCCACAGCCTGGCCTCGATCGCCGCCACCCGCAGCGAAGATCAGGCAGCTTACGGGGATGACGGTGGCGGCGAATATGATGATGTCCAGAAGGCTCATCGATTCTCTGCCGCGGTAGCTTCAGGCATGTCCTGCATTCACGTACGCGGCGCCTGCGCAAGAAGGCTCGCACGCTCCAGCATCGAGGAACGCGCGCCAACATCCTTCTCAAGCCGCTCGAGGCGCTTCGGCAGTTCGATCGCAAGCCATTGCAAATGATAATCCAGCTGAAGCTGGATCGAGTCCTGACCGTGTTGCTCCGCATAGTCCGGTTTAACCGGGCGCGGATCGGCCAGAATGGCAGCCGGCGCGCTCTCCGTGCGCGCTCCGTTGCCGTGGTCGCATCGAAAGACTGGGTCTGGCGTTCCTGTTCTCCTTTTCGTCCTTTCCTTAAAACTTGTCCGGGGAAAGTGACTCTTCGATCAAAATTTCCGCAGCAGCGCAAGGCGCGCGGATTCGAGAGCCGCCTCCGTCGCGCGCAGTTCACGCGCCAATTTATCGCTGGCGGCGATTTCCGCATCGGCCCGCGCTTTCAGCCTCCCTTCGGATTTGTGCAGCATCGCTTTGACGTGCTCGAAGTCATGCCGGAGGTGATCGATTAGCTCGCTTTCGTCGGACCTTTTTCGCTTTAGCGTGACGGTATCTTGCATGAATTTCCTCCTGTTTCCTCCCTGAAGCCATGGACTGGCCATAGGGCATAGCATGACCTCCCCCCGCATTTTGGTCTGTGCGATATCGCACGCTGGGCGCTGCGGCGCTAAGGATCTTGCGACGAGTTTGTCACTATGTGTTAAAACGCACATAATTGGACCTTGCGCCTGTGCGATATCCTCGCTATGACGCGAACGCGTGATTTCCGCCCCCTCATCGGAGAGCACTGTGCCTGATTCCAAGCCCCCACAATCGCCTTCAAACCATCTGCTCGCCGCCCTCCCCGAAAACGTTTTCCGGCGACTTGAGCCCTCGCTGGAGCCGGTCGATTTCAAGCTCGGCGACGTCATCTACGAACCCGGCGCAAAGTTGCAGCACGTCTATTTCCCCGTCACCTGCATCATTTCGTTGCTGTACACGATGGAAAACGGCGTCTCCGCCGAGATCGGCGTTGTCGGCAACGAAGGCCTGGTCGGCCTGGCTCTGTATATGGGCGGCGACACCATGCCGAACCGCGCCATCATCCAAAGCGCGGGCAGCGCGCTGCGCCTGCCGGCGAAAGCGCTTCAGGACGAATTCAAGCGCGGCGGCGAGATGCAGATCGCGCTGCTGCGCTTTACGCAGGCGCTGATCACGCAAATGTCGCAGACCGCGGTGTGCAATCAACTCCACACTCTCGATGAGCAACTGTGCCGCTGGCTGCTGTTGAGCCATGACCGGTTGCAGAACGACGAACTCGTGATGACGCAGGAATTGATGGCGAACATGCTCGGCGTGCGACGCGAAGGCGTCACCCTGGCTGCCGGACGACTGCAAAGCGCGGGCCTGATCCGCTACAACCGCGGGCGCGTCAACATCAACAACCGCACAGGCCTGGAAGAGGCGGTTTGCGAATGCTATCGCGTGGTGAAGCTCGAGTACGAACGACTGCTGAATGATCAAAGGGTACTCGCCTGACGGCCTCGCTTAAGTGCGATAGCGCACAGAACGCCGGCGCGGAAGCTGTCATGCTGATGGTGTAGTTCTGATCTCTACCTCCTTGAGATCCTTGAGGCGGTCGCCAGGCCGCCTCTTTTTTCTCTTGGTGGAACCCTGGTTTTGTTGCGCATTCTCATAGCATTCGTTCGTATAGCATTGAGCGTCAGCCCGTACCAAAGCACCAACATTACAGTCGCCGACATCCGGGAGTAACCAACTCTTCTTGACGTTGTCAGTTGGGAGTTTTCCCAATGACTACCCGGAGGAGATCGCCATGGCCCGCGCCAAAACCGAGCGGATACAAAACCGTCTCTTAGCCGCCCTGTCCCGCGCCGATTACAAAAAGTTGCTGCCCGATTTGCGGCGCGTCGAATTGACGTTGACCGACGAGTTGTATCGGGCCGGCGAAACCGTACGCCACGCCTGGTTTCCGGACAGCGGCATCGTTTCGCTGTTGTCCACGGCGCACAACCATTCCAGTGTGGAAATCGGCGTGGTCGGCAACGAAGGGATCGCCGGCGTGAATGTCTTTCTCGGCGTCGCCGTCACCAGGCATCGCGCGCTGGTGCAGGCGCAGGGCAGCGCCATGCGTATGAGCGCCGCCGCGCTGCGCAGGCACGTCGAACACAGCGCCGCGCTGCGCCGTCTGCTGATGCGCTACACGCACGCGCTGATGATGCAGATCGCGCAATCGGCGGTCTGCCTTCGCACTCACACGGTCGAGGAGCGCGCCGCGCGCTGGCTGCTGCTGACGCTGGATTTCGGGCAATCCGATGTCTTCAGCATGACTCAGGAGTTCATGGTGCCGATGCTCGGCGTACGCCGCGAACGCGTGACGCAAGCAGCGGGCAAGCTGCAGAAACAGGGGCTGATTCGTTATAGCCGTGGCGAGATCACGGTGCTCGACCGGCCGGGGTTGAAAGCAGCTGCGTGCGAGTGTTATCCCATCATCAGAGCCGAGTACGATTTTTTGCGGTAGGCGATTCGGTGAACCCGACGCTGATCGGTTTGCTCCCTCCCCACCTGCTGGAGAGGGCCGGGGTGGGGATGCCAAAAGAATCGCGGAAGCCGAAAACCATCGCTGCCGCTGCGGCCGCTCCTCACCCCCATCCCGGCGCGCGGACACGTCGCACGGACACGTTAGTGGCGTAGCCGCCAGTTTGCGGGGAGTGCGACTCGGCCGAACCCGGATCACGGCGAGCGAAGCTTTGGGGCGGAGCCGGGTTCGAAGGCGTCGCTCCCGCAAGCAGCTGCTTTGCAGTAATGTGTCGCGACGCCCCTCCCGCCCCGGATCGCTGCGCGAACGCCGTGTCGGCGGGGCACCGGCGAATCCGGCCGTCTGCAGGGGAGCGCGCCGGCCGGGGAAATGTGGATTGTCTCGCTGCGGCAGTGCGCGGAAAGCACGACACAGACGTTCAGCGCAGCGCCAGCGCCGCCGGCGATGCGCATGTGAAGTTGTCAAAACGACTTCAGGCGTGCGATCAGCGAGCTGAACGCAGGCCCTGCGGTTTACTTCAGATGAGCGTTGACCAGCTTCGTCATCTCGAACATCGAGACGGTTTTCTTGCCGCCGAAAATGGGCTTCAACTTGTCATCCGCGTTGATGTTGCGTTTGTTCTGGCTGTCTTGCAGGTTGTGGCTCTTGATGTATTCCCAGATCTTTTTCGTCACTTCGGTGCGCGGTATGGCCTTGCTTCCGATGATCGCGGCCAGATCGTCGCTGGGCTGCACGGGTTTCATGAAGCCGGCATTGGGTACGCGTTTCGCAGCGGTTTTGGCCGGCACTTTTTTATCCTGCGTTTTGGCGGGGCTTTTTTTAGGGGCTACTTTCCTGGCTGTTGGCATCGTCGGTATTCCTCTGGTTATGAAAGCGTCGTGGGCTGGCCGTTGCGGGCGTGTCTATTCCGCCCGCTCAACCGCTGCAGCGCGCGGAATTCTGCCAGATGTTACATCTACCGTGGCTGTAAAGGGAATTATTTCTGCCGTCCGTGACAGCGCAGTATTGCAGGACAAACTTTCGCGCTGTCGCGTTGCCAAATATTCGCATAACATAATCGCATCGTTCGAGCACGAGGCGGGCAGGGATTCAGCCTGGCCCGGACGATCCGACGGAATTCCGGACAGACGTTCCGGGTTGCGCAAGCCGGGGCTAGCGATGGTCAAAAAACTGCTGATCGCCATACTGCTTTTGATCCCGCTCGGCGCGGCCGGGCAGCTTCGCGAACTGCCGGATTTTACCGGTCTGGCCGAAAAGCAGGGGGCCGCGGTTGTCAACATCAGCACCATCAGCCAGGCGCGCCAACCGCGCGCCGGATACCCGGCCGTTCCCAATCTTCCCGAAGACGATCCTTTCTACGAATTCTTCAGGAAGTACGGACCGGGCGGCGAAGGCGCGCCGCGCGATTTCGAATCGAAGTCGCTGGGTTCGGGGTTCATCATCAGTGCCGACGGCTATGTCCTGACCAATGCCCATGTTGTGGCAATGGCTGATGAAATTACGGTCAAGCTGGTCGATAAGAGGGAATTCAAAGCGAAAGTCATCGGCGCCGATCGCCGCACCGACATCGCGCTGATCAAAATCGACGGCAGCGATCTGCCGCGGCTCAATTTCGGTGATCCGTCCGAACTCAAGGTCGGCGAGTGGGTGATCGCCATCGGCTCGCCGTTCGGTTTCGAAAATACCATGACCGCCGGTATTGTCAGCGCCAAGGGCCGGGCGCTGCCGCAGGACAGCTTCGTGCCGTTCATCCAGACCGACGTCGCGGTCAATCCCGGCAACTCGGGCGGGCCGCTGCTCAATCTGCGAGGCGAAGTCGTCGGCATCAATTCGCAAATCTACAGCCGCACCGGCGGCTTCATGGGTTTGTCGTTCGCGATCCCGATCGATGTCGCCGTCGACGTTTCGAATCAGCTGCGCACGAGCGGCCGCGTGCGTCGCGGCCGCATCGGCGTCGTGATTCAGGATGTGACGAAGGAACTCGCGCAATCGTTCGGCCTCCGTGTGCCGGAGGGGGCGCTCGTCAATTCGGTCGAAAGCGGCAGCCCGGGCGAAAAAGCCGGTCTCGCCGCGTCCGACATAATTCTCGCGTTCGATGGCAAGCCGGTCGCGACATCGGGTGATCTGCCGCGCGTCGTCGGCGCGACCAAACCCGGAAGCAGGGTTCCGGTGCAAATCTGGCGCAAAGGCAAAACCCGCAAATTGTCTGTGCTGGTCGGCGAAATTCCGGACGAACGGGTGGAAAAGCTTGCGCTGCGCAAACCGGTCGTGCCAGAGGCCGCGCCGCAAGCTGCCACGATGCTCGGCATGACGCTGGCCGAGTTGCCCGAAGCGCTGCGGGCAGCGACCAGCGTCGGCGTTCTCGTCGAAGACGCGCAGGGCGCCGCCGCACGAGCCGGTATCCGGCGCGGGGATATCCTGATCGCGATCAACGATCAGGACGTGAAATCAGCCGACCAGTTTGCCGCACTTGTCAAGGGCTACAAAAAAGGCCGCAGCATCGCGCTGCTGATTCAGCGCGGTGGAAGTTCGACTTATATTCCGCTGAAGATTGCGGAGTAGGAAATCCGGATCGGGCGCCGCTTGCCGCGCGCTCTCCGCCATCTGTGGCGACGCCGCCGCGATAATCCGATAAAATCCGGCTTTCGCAAGGGCACGGTCAGTGCCCTTTTTTCTGATCAGGGTTCCCTTGCAGCACATCCGCAACTTCTCCATCATCGCCCACATCGATCACGGTAAATCGACGCTCGCCGATCGCATCATCCAGTTGTGCGGCGGCCTTTCCGATCGCGAGATGGAAGCGCAGGTGCTCGATTCGATGGCGCTCGAGCGCGAACGCGGCATCACGATCAAGGCGCAGACCGCAGCGCTCGAATACCGTGCACGCGATGGCCAGACCTATCTTCTGAATTTGATCGACACGCCGGGCCACGTCGATTTTTCGTACGAAGTCTCGCGCTCGCTGGCGGCGTGCGAAGGCGCGCTCCTGGTCGTCGATGCGTCGCAGGGGGTCGAAGCGCAGACGGTTGCGAATTGCTATACGGCGATCGAGCAGGGCGTCGAAGTCGTACCCGTGCTGAACAAGATCGATCTGCCGTCAGCCGAGCCGGCGCGCGTGATCGAGGAAATCGAGGACATCGTCGGCATCCCGGCGCAAAACGCATTGCACGCCAGCGCCAAAACCGGGCTCGGCGTCACCGATATTCTGGAAGCCGTGATCGCTCGGATGCCGCCGCCGAGGGGCGATCGCGAAGCGCCGCTGCAGGCGTTGATCATCGATTCGTGGTTCGACAATTACGTCGGCGTGGTCATGCTGGTGCGCGTGTTTCAAGGCAGCCTGAAGCCGAAAGACAGGATTTTGCTGATGTCGAACGGCGCGCTCCATCTTTGCGAACAGGTCGGCGTATTCACGCCGAAAAGCACACCGCGGCCGCGGCTTTCGGCGGGCGAAGTCGGCTTCATTATCGCCGGCATCAAGGAATTGCAGTCAGCCAAGGTCGGCGACACCGTTACCCTGGCCGATCGGCGCGCCGCCGCGGCGCTTCCCGGTTTCCGCGAAATCAAGCCGCAGGTTTTCGCCGGGCTTTATCCGGTCGAATCGAATCAGTATGACGCGCTGCGCGACGCGCTGCAGAAGCTGCAATTGAACGATGCATCGCTGCGCTACGAGCCGGAAACGTCGCAGGCGCTGGGTTTTGGTTTCCGCTGCGGTTTCCTTGGTCTTTTGCACCTCGATATCGTGCAGGAACGGCTCGAGCGCGAATACGACATGGACCTGATCACGACGGCGCCGACCGTGGTCTATCAACTGCTGTTGCGCGACGGCACGGTCAGCGAAATCGAGAATCCATCGAAGCTTCCCGATCCTTCCAAGATCGAAGAAATCCGCGAGCCGATCATCACGACATCGATACTCGTGCCCCAGGATTATCTCGGCGCCGTCATCACCTTGTGCACGCAAAAGCGCGGCGCGCAACGCAATATGCAGTACCTGGGCCGCCAGGTGATGCTGACCTATGAAATTCCGCTGAACGAAGTCGTTGTCGATTTTTTCGACAAGCTGAAATCCGTGAGCCGCGGCTATGCCTCGATGGATTACGAGTTCAAGGAATTTCGCGCCGCCGACCTCGTCAAGCTCGACATCCTGATCAACGGCGACAAGGTCGATGCGCTATCGACGATCGTGCATCGCGCAGGCAGTCAATATCGCGGGCGCGATCTGGCGGCGCGCATGCAGAAGCTGATTCCGCGTCAGATGTTCGATGTCGCCGTGCAGGCCGCCATTGGTTCCCACATCATCGCCCGCGAAACCATCAAGGCGCTGCGCAAAAACGTGCTCGCCAAATGCTACGGCGGCGACATCACGCGCAAAAAGAAACTGCTCGAAAAGCAAAAAGCCGGTAAGAAACGCATGAAGCAGGTCGGCAATGTCGAGATTCCACAGGAAGCGTTTCTGGCGATCTTGCAAACGGAGAATAAATGAGGCGTGAGACGGGAATCGGGAATCGGATATCGGAGATTAGGGATCGCGGCCTGGCGATCGTGGTATGGGGTTTGGCGGTTGCGGTTTGCCGGTTCCCGATACCCTATACCCAATCCCCGGAATACAGGCCATGAACTTCGCCTGGATCATGTTTATCCTGCTGCTCGTGACGGGCAGCATCTGGTTGCTCGACCGTTGGGTTCTGCAAAGGTGGCGCGGGCCGGACGGCAAGGAGCCCTGGTGGGTCGAGTATCCGAAAAGTTTCTTTCCGGTCATCCTCATCGTTTTCGTATTGCGCTCGTTTCTGGTCGAGCCGTTCAAGATTCCGTCGGGCTCGATGATCCCGACCCTGCTGGTCGGCGATTTCATTCTGGTCAACAAATATGCATACGGTCTGCGCCTGCCAATCGTGAACATCAAGATCGTCGACGTCGGCGAGCCGGAACGGGGTGACGTGATGGTGTTCCGCTACCCGGAAAACCCGTCGCTCGATTACATCAAGCGTGTAATTGGCTTGCCCGGCGACAGGATCGAGTACCGGAACAAACGCTTTACGATCAATGGCGAACTGGTGCCTGTCCATCCCATAGGCGAGTACAGCTACGTCGAAAACGGTCTCGATTTCGTGACTTCTTTGCGCCGCGAGGAAAAGCTCGGCGAGCACCTTTATTCGACGCTGGTCCAACCCGACACGCCGAATCTGCAGCTTGCCGGCGTGCGCCAGTTTCCGCGGCGCGAAAATTGCGCTTACAATGACGCCGCCTTGAGTTGCACGGTGCCAGCGGGCCATTACTTCATGGTCGGCGATAATCGCGACAGCAGCTTCGACAGCCGCTACTGGGGCTTTGTCTCTGAGCGAAATATTGTCGGCAAGGCGTTCATCATCTGGTGGAATTTCGATGCGTTGAAACGCGTGGGCCAGCCAATAGACTGAGTGCCAGGCATTGCGCAGTCATCCGCGAAAGCGGGAATCCAGGATGTCAAAACGCCATCGGTGACGCTTCTCAACTATAAAACCAGCAGGGGAAAACTATGCTCAGGCAACGCGGAATCAGTTTGTCGGGATTGCTGGTCGCATCGGTTGTGATCATCTTCGCCGCGCTATTGCTATTCAGGGTTTTGCCAGCCTACATAGAGTACTTTACGGTTAAAAAAACCCTGAACCGCATCGCCAGCGACCCGGAAATGCAAAAAGCAACGCCCGCGCAAATTCGCAGCGCATTCGGCAAATCGAGCCAGATAGACGATATCACCGCCGTGACGCCGCAAGACCTTGAGATCTCGAAAGACAGTAACCGGCTGGTGCTGAACGCAAGCTACGCCAAGCGCGTACCGATTGTTGCGAACGTATCGGCCTGCTTCGATTTTCTCGCATCCAGCGAGTAGTGGCGTGAAGCAGGGCGCCGTAAGTCATTCTGGACTCCGCATCAGCGAGCGCCTCGCTTACAGCTTCGTCCAACCCGAACTGCTGCGCCGCGCGCTGACCCATCGCAGCCACAGTGCGAATAACAACGAGCGCCTGGAATTTCTGGGCGACAGCGTGCTGAATTGTCTGATCGCCGATGCGCTGTATCAGCAGTTTCCGCGGCTTTCCGAAGGCGAGCTGTCGCGTCTGCGGGCGAGCCTGGTCAATCAGCAAACGCTGTACGAAATCGCGCAAGCCCTGAACCTCGGCGAGGAGATCTTGCTGGGCGAAGGGGAATTGAAAAGCGGCGGTTTCCGGCGCCCTTCGATACTCGCCGATGCTCTGGAAGCTGTCCTCGCCGCGGTTTTTCTCGATGGCGGATTCGATTGCGTCCGGCAGGTCGTGCATCATCTGTTCTCGCCGCTGTTGCGCGGCCTCGATCCCGGCACGATGCTCAAGGACCCGAAGACAGTGCTGCAGGAATACCTGCAGGCGCGGCGCATCGCGTTACCGCAATACAGCGTCCGCGCGACGCGCGGCGAGGCGCACGAGCAGGAGTTTCAGGTCGAATGCACGATTGCCGAATTGAATGTCCAAGCCACCGGCGAAGGCATGAGCCGGCGCAGCGCCGAGCAGAATGCCGCGAGGCTCGCGTATCAACTGGCGGCGCGGGCTTGACCGGATTGCCGGCAGCCTGTTTGCGCTCTGAACCCTGTTATGCAATCCGCCGCGCAACCTCTCGGGCAACCCCCTTTTCGCGTTGGACATATCGCCATCGTCGGGCGACCCAACGTCGGCAAATCTACATTGTTCAACCATCTCGTCGGGCAGAAGCTCAGCATCACCTCGCGCAAGGCGCAAACCACACGTCATCGCGTCGCCGGGATTTTGAATCGGGAGCGGGCGCAGTTCGTCTTTGTCGATACGCCGGGTTTCCAGACCCGGCATCTGAACGCGTTGAACAGCGCCCTGAATCGCAGCGTCAAACAAGCGCTGCGCGAAGTCGATATCGTATTGCTGGTCATCGAGGCTGGCCAGTTGGGCGCGCGCGATCGCGAGGTCATCAGATTGCTGCCGGCCGCCCGACCGGTGTTGGCCGTCATCAACAAAATCGATCGGCTTGAGGATCAGGCATTGCTGTTGCCGCTGATGGAAAAGCTGGCCGTGGAATTCGCTTTCACGGCGATCGTTCCGGTTTCGGCCAAACAAGGGAAGGGGATGGCCGAATTGACCGCTGCGATCGCGGGCCATTTGCCGGAGCAGGAACCGCTTTATCCGGACGATCAGGTGACCGATCGCGACGAGCGTTTTTTCGCGGCCGAATCGATACGCGAGAAGCTGTTCCGTTCGCTCGGAGAGGAGCTTCCTTATGCATGCAGCGTGGCGATCGACCAGTTTGTCGAAGATGGCGGTTTGCGCCGTATCCACGCCACCATCTTCGTTGACAAGCCGGGGCAGAAAGCCATCGTCATCGGCGAACGCGGAGAAAAGCTGAAAGAAATCGCCACGGCGGCGCGGCTCGATATGGAGCGCTTGTTCGGCGGCAAGGTTTTTCTGAAGGTCTGGGTCAAGGTCAAAAGCGGCTGGGCCGACGACAGCCGCGCGCTGGCGCGGTTTGGCTATGATCCGTAACACTCTCGCGACTGTGGATGGCCGCGGATAAAGCGCGGCAGGATGCGCAGACTGCCTTCGTTCTGCATACCTATCCATTCCGCGAGACCAGCCTGGTCATCGAGATATTCGCCCGCGATGCCGGACGCGTTGCGCTGGTTGCGCGCGGCGCGCGGCGGCCGAAGTCGGCCCTGCGCGGCGCGCTGCTTGCGTTCCAGCCGCTCGCCCTGAGCTGGTTCGGCAAAAACGAATTGCGCACTCTGCATCGCGCCGAATGGCTGGGCGGGTTGCCGATGCTGCATGGCGAAGCGCTGATCTGCGGCTTCTACCTGAACGAATTGCTGCTCAAACTGCTCGCGCGCGACGATCCGCATCCGCTGCTGTTCGACAGCTATCACGCCGCGCTGCAGGAATTGGCCGGCGCCGGCGAAGTGGCGCCTATCCTGCGCCGATTCGAGAAGCGTTTTCTGCAGGAATTGGGTTACGCGCTGACCTTGACCCGCGATGCGCGCAACGGCGCCACGATAGAAGCCGATCGGCAATATGCGTATGTCATGGAGCGCGGCGCGCTGCCGGTCGCGCCCGCCGGCGTCAGGGAAAAAAAGGTAGAATCGGTCGGCCCAGGAACCGGCGGCGGAAAGCCTCCGCTTGTCGAAATCAGCGGCAAGACCTTGCTCGATATGGCGCGTGACGACTATTCGGATGCTACGACTTTGCAGCAAAGCAAACTCCTGATGCGCGCGATTATCGATCACTATCTCGGCGCGCAAAGTCTGAATACGCGGCAACTGATGAAAGACCTGCGGCAACTATGATTCAGCTCGGCGTCAATATCGACCACGTCGCGACCTTGCGTCAGGCGCGCGGCACGCTTTATCCGAGCCCGATCGAAGCAGCGCTGCGCGCAGAATCCGCCGGAGCGGATTCGATCACGCTGCATCTGCGCGAGGATCGCCGTCATATCCAGGACAGCGATGTCGAAATCCTGCGCCAACTGCTGCAGACGCGCATGAATCTCGAATCGGCATTGACGGACGAAATGCTGCGCTTCGCTTTACGTATCAGGCCGCACGATGTTTGCCTCGTTCCCGAACGCCGCGCCGAACTGACTACCGAGGGCGGGCTCGATGTCTTGCGTCATTTCGACCGCGTCAAGGAGGCGTGCGCCAGGTTTGCCGATGCCGGCGTGCGCGTGTCGCTGTTCATCGATGCCGAGCGCGCCCAGATCGATGCCGCCAGCGAGGCCGGTGCGCCGGTCATTGAGATTCATACCGGCCATTACAGTGGTGCGCCGACGGCGGTAGCGCAAATGCATGAGCTGCAAAAAATCGAAGACGCCGCGACATATGCCGAATCGATCGGTCTGCGCGTACACGCCGGACATGGCTTGCACTATCACAATGTCCTGGCAATTGCCGCGATCCCGTGCATGCGCGAACTTAACATCGGTCACGCGATCGTCGCCCACGCCCTGTTCGCCGGTTGGGACGCCGCGGTGCGCGAAATGAAACAGCTGATGGCAGCCGCCCGCGTTCGAACAGGCTGTTGAAAAACGAAGCGCTTGTCCATACTTCAGGAAACACGAAATCATGCTTGCCAGACAAATGCCGCTCGGCCCGGTGATGCTCGACATCGCCGGGCTCGAACTGGCCGACGACGACAGACGCCGTCTGCTGCACCCAGCAACCGGCGGCATGATCCTGTTCAGCCGCAATTTCGCATCGAAGGAACAGTTGCGCGAACTGACCGCGCGGATTCATGCGCTGCGCGAGCCGCGTCTGATCATAGGCGTCGATCACGAAGGCGGACGCGTGCAGCGTTTTCGCCAGGGCTTCACCGCCTTGCCGCCGATGCGCGAACTCGGCCGCATCTGGGATACCGAACCGGAACGCGCGCGCGAACTGGCCCGGCAGGTGGGCTGGCTGCTTGCGGCGGAACTGGGCGAATGCGGCATCGACCTGAGCTTTGCGCCGGTGCTCGATATGGACTATGGAACGAGCAGCGTGATCGGCGATCGTGCGTTTCACAGCGATCCGCGGGCGATCGCGGAACTGGCGCGCCATCTCGTTCAGGGTTTGCGCGAAGCCGGCATGGGCGCGGTCGGCAAGCATTTCCCGGGGCACGGCTATATCGAAGCGGATTCGCATCTCGCGATCCCGGTCGACGAACGCAGTCTCGACGAAATGGCCGACGATATTTTGCCGTTCCGGGAGATGATCGCGCACGGACTGTCTGCGATCATGCCTGCGCATGTGATTTACCCGAAAGTCGATGCGAATCCGGCCGGGTTTTCGAGCAAATGGCTGAAAGGCATTCTGCGCGGCGTGCTCGGTTTTTCCGGCATGATTTTCAGCGATGATCTGAGTATGGAAGGTGCGAGCGTCGCCGGCAACGTGGTGCGGCGCGCGGAAGCCGCGCTGACTGCCGGCTGTGATATGGCGCTGGTGTGCAACGCGCCGGATGCGGCCGATCAGGTGCTCAGCGAATTGTCGTTCGCGCTTCCTCCGGCGGGACTTGCGCGCCTGGCACGGATGCACGGCCGGCCACGTGTGCCGAAGCGCCTGCAAACCGCGAAGCGATATCTGGTGGCGGTGGAGAGTATCGCCGCACTCGGCGGCGGGCATGGCATCGCCTGACCGGCACGCCCATCACGACCACAGTCACGGCGGGGCAGGCGCCCTCGGTTATGCGCTTGTCCTGACACTGCTGTTTGCCGCCGTCGAACTGCTGGGCGGCTTGTGGTCGGGCTCGCTGGCGTTGATCAGCGACGCCGGCCACATGTTGTCCGACAGCGCCGCCTTGGGCATCGCCGCGCTCGCCGCACGGGTTGCGCGACGACCGGCGAGCAAGCGCCATTCCTACGGCATGGTGCGGGCTGAGGTCATCGCCGCCTTCATCAATGGCGTCATCATGCTGGCGCTGGTCGCGCTGATCGCGATCGAAGCAGTTTCCAGGCTGCTGCAACCGCAAGCCGTTGCCGGCGGCGGCGTGATGGTGATCGCGGCGATCGGCCTCGCCGTCAACATTGTCGTCGCGCTGATCGTGAGCCGGGGCGATCGCAATCTGAATACGCGCGCGGCCTTGCTGCATGTGATCGGCGACATGATCGGTTCAGTTGCCGCTCTGGTCGCCGGCGCCGTGATTTACTTCACAGGCTGGTTGCCGATCGATCCGCTGCTGTCGGTGTTGATAAGCGGCTTGATCCTGATTTCGACGGTCCGCCTGCTGCGTGAAGCGCTGCACGTGCTGATGGAAGGCGTCCCTGCCGGTTTGCAGATGGACTCAGTCGGCGCAGCGATAGCAAGCGTGCCCAGTGTCCGGCGCGTTCACGATCTGCACATCTGGAATATTTCTTCCGGTCAGATTGCATTGTCGGCGCACCTCGAGCTCGATGATCTGGCGGATTGGCCGCGTCTGCTCGATTCGCTGCGCATCATGCTGCGCGAACAGTTCGACATAGAGCACGTGACCTTGCAACCTGAAATCCCCGGCTGGCTGAAGCAGCCTTACAAGGCTGAAGTTCGCATATTTCCCGGGCGCTAAGCCCGCGATACCGCGATTTTCCGCCGCGCGAGCCTGCGCCTGCGCCGTTGTAACGTGCCGACGCGAAATCGCCATGTCGTCATTATTTACATGTCGTCCGTTCGCTTCTCTGTTCTTCCTTGTAAGAATTTGAACTGACGCAGTTATTCGAATCGGCATGGATGCTGCTAGACAAAAACCAGGACAAACTTTTATGAATGCGTCATGGCTTTTGACTTCGACACCTGGGCGCATCTTGCCAAACACGACAAGGACGAATTCGAGCGGCGCCGTCAGGCGGCCGTCGAACAACTGATCGCGTCAGCGCCGCCTGCTTCGCAACGACGCTTGCGCGGATTGCAATTCCGGATCGATATGGAACGGCGGCGCGCAGTGACCCCGCTGGGCGCCTGCGTTCGCATCAGCGAAATGATGTGGGACAGTGTCTTCGAGCTGCATGACGCATTGAACGGCTTGCCGAAAAAGCCGTCCCCGAGCGGTGACGGGACCAGCGCGATAATCCTGCAACTGCGCGAGCCCTGATTCGTTCGCGGCAGGCAGTTCGTTTCAGCTCCGGCGGTTCGCCGCTGACGTTGCCAAAAAGCTTACCAAGAGCATTTCGCCACATCAGGCAGACCGCGACGTCTGGACGCATCCTTTCCGCAATCCTTTCGGGATATCGGCTAAAGACCGCCGACCTCAACCGGCATCGCGTGACTGAACGTCAGTTCCTTCGAATCCATGATCTCCGCCTTGAGTTCGCCGCTTGTGCCCGGCACGAAATTGAAGCGCAGGAACGGGTCTTCACTGATCGAAAAATCCATCACCGCGGTCAGGATCGGTTTGCCGGAGTACGTGACGGCCAATCTCGATACGTAGTGCGGCGGAACGTACATGACAGTGATCTGATCCAGTTCCATGCCGGTGTTGTTGGGGTGACGGATATTGAGTTGCACGGGATGCGTCTGGCCGGCAACAGGTTTATCGATCAGCCGGAATTTCATTGTGCCCAATTCGGCGCGATGTTTGGCCTGGTCGCGATTTGGCGGCTGGGTGCAGCCGCCCGAGACTTTCGCGTATTTGGAATCCATGTGCAGTTGGCCATCGCTCATCTCGGCGATGACGCGAACGTGGCTGTATTCCTGAACGCGAATCCGCGTTTCCATCTCGGCCAGGCCGGAGTCGGGCTTAAATTCATAGACCGCCGCGAGCGGTGACGGGTTTTTGTCGATGACAAGGTAGATTTTCTTGACGTAGTTGTCGCCGCTTTGCGGGACTTTCGATTTGATCGAAATCGGAACGGCCGCGCCAAACGCCGCGCGGCGCGGCATTTCCATCTGAATCAGGCTTTTGGTCGTGAATCGAGCGCTGCTGAAACAGATGACTGCGAATTCGCAGCCATTCCGCGGACGTATCGTCGTCCGCGGTGTTGATCGGCAATCCGCCAGGTGCGGACCAGGACGTTAATCCATTTATGAGCAGAGCGCTGCAAAAGACCAATTTACAAAGAGCTTTAGTGTTGTTTTCATCCCGGTTGTCTTTCATTAGTTGTGTCTCGATGATAGGGATTATGCATGGCGCTGTGTGTGGAGTAAGTGTTGCCCATCTTCCTGTATTTCCGAGCGCCTCGTAACGAGCCAACACCCGCATCCCTGTCGCAATTCGCCGACGACATTTCATTGCACTGTCGTCAATAAGAGACAAAGCGTTGAATTTGTTGGAAAAGCTTGAATTGCTGCACCGCGTCGTGTATAAGGTCGCCTGTACCCATCGCGGTACTCTGCAAGGGCTAATCCACTGAAAGGTGGAGGCGCAAAGTCACTAGTCTAACGGACTTTAGTCCTACGACAGCAGGATTGCCAGATCAAAGCTTCCAATAACAAGTTTGTAAGGTAGCTAGTCTGCATGAGGGTGTTTTGCATTCGATAGCTTTCCTGGCTGTCGGAGCGCATCAATTCATTCCGATCCGGTGTTGGTAGACGTGCGGCTTTCGGCTGCGCACTAAAGTCCTTCTTTTAATCAAAGAGGGAGTCTTCAATGTCTTTTCTTTTTCGCTTCGTACCCAACATTCGTAAAAAAATCTTTAAAGCTTTTCGGGTGGGCCTGTTATTCGGCGGTCTCGGTGTCAGTTTTGTCGCTGTCGGGCAGGTTACCGGGCAGCTTCAAGTCGATGGACCTCACTTCAAGGATGCCAGCGGTAACATTGTCGTGTTGCGCGGCATTTCGTTAATCGGCGTGCAGAATCTGAAAACCGAGCGGAAAGGAGCCGAATTCATCATCAATTTGCTGACCGATAGCAGCCGCGGCTGGCACGCGAAAATGTTACGGTTGCCGGTTTTTCCCGGCCAGTACTTCGCGAACCCCGCGCGTTACGTCCAGAATCATCTTCAACCGACGGTGGATCTTTGCGTCGCGAAGAAGTTGTATTGCATCATCGACTGGCATTACATCGACAGTCCTTATAAACGCCTCGGCGAGACAAAGAGCTTCTGGGCCGACATGGCAGCCCGTTACAAAGACAATCCCTACATCCTGTTCGAAATCTTCAATGAGCCGGTCACAGCGGCGTCGGGGTCGCAGGCGGAGTGGGACAAGTGGAAGGGATTCGCGCAGGAAATTGTGGATCTGATCCGGCAGACAGCGCGCAAAAACATCATTCTGGTCGGCGGCCCGCATTACTCGCAGCATATGCGCGGCGCGGTGTCCAATCCGGTTACCGGCAAAAACATTGCCTACGTCGCGCATATCTATCCGGGCGGTTATTACCCGCTTGCCAACAAACGCTCCGGCAACAGCGCCGATTATTGGGAATACAACGCCGGCGTCGTGGCGGACCAGTTCCCCGTCGTCGTCACCGAATGGGGTTTCGGTTCGGATGCATATAATGAGACGAAGGGCGAGCTCGCTACGTTCGGCTTACCCTTCAAGGCATGGGCCGAATCGAGAAATCTGTCGTGGACCTCGTGGGTCGCAGACTACGCCTGGTATCCGGTGATGTTCAAACGGGATTACAGCCCGACCGAGTTCGGCAAGTTCGTCAGGGAATGGCTGGAGCAAGGTTCGTAAAGGCAGCGGGAAAAGTTGCGAAGGGCTTCAGGATTCTGAGTGGCAGGATTGTCGAGATGGGCCCGGGCCGTTTTCAGCGGCTCCGGTTTTCTTAAAAGAAGCGCCACGAAGTTCCTTTTCTTGCGGTTTCAAGGCTACATCCGCTCGACGTATTCTCCCGAATCCGTATTGATCTTGATGCGCTCGCCTTCGAGCACGAACGGCGGCACCATCACAGTCAAGCCGGTTTCGGTCTTCGCCGGTTTGTAGGAACTGGTCGCGGTCGAGCCCCTCAGGTTGGGGTCGGTTTCGATAATCCTGAGAACGACGCTGGCAGGCAATTGCAAACCGATCGCACGCTCATTGTGAAAATTGACCTGCACGTCTGTGTTCGGCAACAGAAAACCGGTCTGCCCTTCGAGGAATTCCGCGGACAGCGTCATCTGTTCGTAGTTATTCTTGTCCATAAAAATGAAACCGCTGCCGTCGTTATACAGATATTCCATTTCGCGGCTCTCGACGAACGCGCGATCGACTTTTTCGTCGGTACGGAAACGCTGATTGGTTTTGGTTCCGGCTTCGATGTCTTTCATCTCGACTTGCATGAACGCGCCGCCGCGGCCGCCGACGTGAACGTGATAGCATTTCAGCACGCGCCAGACGCGCTTGTCCCATTCGAGCAGATTGCCGGCGCGGATTTCGGTCGCGAGTGATTTGGCCATGGTCGTTTCCGTGATTGAAAAAGAACGCGATTCTAAAGCGCTGTCTGTTTTAGTGCAAAAATCCTCCGAATTACACTCGGTTATCTACGACGAGAATTGCCGCATGTGCCCGCGGCTGGCCGATTTTCTGGATCGAACCAAAGCCGCGCACCCGGATTACCACGCGCGGCCCGTCGCGCCATTCGGTGATCCGCAGGCGCGGCTTCTGATCGTCGGTCTCGCGCCCGGTCTGCACGGCGCCAACCGTACCGGCCGGCCTTTTACGGGCGACCACGCCGGCATCCTGCTCTTTCGCACGCTGCATCGCTTCGGCTTCGCGAATCGCGGCGTATCCATCAGCAGGGACGATGATCTGACGCTGCTCGACTGCCGGATCACGAATACCGTCAAGTGCCTGCCGCCGCAGAACAAACCCGAGCCGGCCGAAGTAAAGCGCTGCAACCGTTATTTGCGTGACGAGATCGCCGGCCT
>JACDAM010000055.1 GCA_013695435.1 Burkholderiales bacterium
GCACATCGCCGATCACGTTGCCTGCTGCGCTTCGTGGTTCTTATTACATCTGCTCGGAAGCGATTACGGGCCAGTTCGCGAAACAGCTGGATATCACGTTCGACGATGGCAACACTGCGACCGGCTCGATGATGACCGAATCGACTACTCCCGGCACCTCTATCGCTACGGCAAGTATCGTAGATAGCACGGCTTATAATGTATGTATGGCGATCTGATTGTTGCTTAAAAAAAGCCCGCTTCGGCGGGCTTTTTTATTTGTGACTGCATCTCGTACCAACCCGATTGGCTGCTAAACCGTGCAAGATTGCGTTGCGTCAGATTCGTGGCCTCGCGCCGTTCGCGAATAGAGTTCCGGCAGAAAAACGATTGATTACCCCTGCAGCAACCTGATTTCTGCAGCAGCCAGGCCTTCGGTAACTCCTCGCAGCACCAGTACATCGCTGACTTCAAGCTGCGTATCGCTGGCCGGGGCAACGTTACGGACATTGCGTCTGCGGACTGCCGTCACGTCGACGCCGAGTTCGGTCAACCTCAGTTCGCCGATTGATTTTCCAATTGACGCGGCGCCCGGGGTGATAATAATCGAATGCAGTTGCGGCGATTGCTCGGCGACCTTGCCGACTGCTTCATCGGTCGTGCCGTGGAAAAAGCCGCGAAACAGGGTGTAACGTTGTTCGCGCGTCGTACGGATACGGGCAAGCACGCGATTCAATGGCAGACCGACCAGCATCAGCGCGTGGGTGGCAAGCATCAGGCTGCCCTCGCGGATTTCGGACACGACTTCGGCGGCGCCGGCCTCCTTCAGGCGATCCAGATCAGCATCATCGATGGTGCGTACGACCACGGGCAGATCCGGCCGTAGTTCCTGCACGTGGGCGAGAATTCGCAGCGCGGACGGGAGATCGGAATAGGCGATGACCAAGGCCGCGGCGCGCATCAATCCGGCTGCCACCAGCACTTCACGCTTGGCGGCGTCGCCGTAAACGACGTGCTCGCCCGCCGCAGACGCTTCGCGGATGCGGCGCGGATCGAGATCGAGCGCGATGAATTCGGTGTCCTCCTGCTCCAGCAGGCGCGCGAGACTCTGGCCGCTGCGGCCAAAGCCGCAAATGATCACATGGCCCTCGATTGCCATCGTCTGCACCGCAATATTGTGCAACTGCATGGCGCGATTCATCCATTCCGCCGCGGAAAAACGCCGTACCATGTGTTCGCTGTGCTCGATGATGAATGGCGCCGCAAGCATGGACAGCAGCAACGCGGCGAGCACGATCTGCAGAGCGGGCACGCTGACAAGTTGCACATTATCGAGTTGGGACAGCAGCACGAAGCCGAACTCGCCGCCCTGCGCGAGATTCATCCCGGTGCGCAGCGCGGTCGCGGAATCGGCGCCGAACAGGCGTGCGAGCCCGGCAATCAGCAGCAGCTTGAAAACGATCAGGGCAACCAGTACCAGCGCGACCCACAACAGATTGTCGAACACGGCCCGGATATCGAGCAGCATGCCGACCGTGACGAAGAACAGGCCGAGCAGAACATCACGAAACGGCTTGATGTCGTCTTCGACGCGGTAGCGGTATTCGGTTTCGGAAATCAGCATGCCCGCGAGAAATGCGCCGAGCGCCAGCGACAGGCCCGCAAGATCGGTCAGATACGCGAGGCCGAGCGTAATCAGCAAAATGTTCAACATGAACAGCTCGGCCGACTTCTGGCGGGCAACGAGATGAAACCACGAGCGCATGATGCGCTGACCGAAGAACAGCACGATAGCGAGAACCAGCGCGGCTTTCAGCAACGCCAATCCGAGCGCCGCGCCGAGGTTCATCTGGAACGCCAGCGCCGGAATCAGAATCAGGAGCGGCACAACCGCAAGGTCCTGGAATAGCAGCACGCCGATCACCTGGCGGCCGTGTTGGGAATCGAGCTCAAGCCGGTCGGCCAGCATTTTGCTGACGATTGCGGTCGACGACATCGCAAACACACCGCCCAGAGCCAATGCGCCCCGCCAGTCGAGCCCGAGCGCCACGCCGATCGAAACGACAATGGCGATCGTCGCGACGACCTGGGCGGCGCCAAAGCCGAATACGATGCGGCGCATAGTCGCAAGCTTGGGGAGGCTGAATTCCAGACCGATGCTGAACATCAGGAAGACAACGCCGAACTCGGCGAGATAGCGTGTTCCGGCCGTGTCCGGGATCCAGCCCAGGGCGTGCGGACCGATGGCGATGCCAACCAACAAGTAGCCGAGCAGCGGCGGCAGGCGCAGCACGCGAAACACCACGACGACAATGACCGCGGTGGCGAGCAGAATCAGCACCAGCTGCAGAGTGCTATGCATTTCGCATTATCGTTGCGGGGATGAGCGGCAACGCGATGTGCTCAAGGTAATGTCGTGAATTACTTTAGCATATCGAACCGCGCGGATAGTCTTCTATCCCTCCCGCAAAAACCGGGAAAGTGGTTCGTCGCCGTTGCCCCCGATCCTCATCCTGCTCAATTCTCTCTTCCGGCGCTTTGTCGAAACCAATGAGTTTCTCAACAGCACCGTAAGCTTCTATACTTGCTGCCGACAATGAAACTCAAATCCGAGCCACTCGCATCACCCGCCATCGCCCTCGCGCGGCGGGTACTGGAAATCGAAGCACAGGCCATCGCGGCGCTCACCGGCCGGCTCGATCAAGGCTTCCTGCAAGCTCTGCAAATCATTCTGGATTGCACGGGCCGTGTCGTTGTAAGCGGCATGGGTAAATCGGGCCATATCGCGCGCAAAATCGCGTCGACGATGGCAAGCACCGGAACGCCCGCCTTTTTCGTGCACCCGGCGGAAGCCAGCCACGGCGATCTGGGGATGGTGACGCGCGACGACGTGCTGATCGCGCTATCGAATTCCGGTGAAAGCGCCGAACTGCTCGCTATCGTCCCATTGATAAAACGCCGCGGGGCAAAGCTGATCGCGATGACCGGCAATCCGCGGTCGACACTGGCGCTGCAAGCCGATGCCCACCTCGACGCCGCGGTCGCCGAAGAAGCCTGCCCGCTTGGTCTCGCCCCGACCGCCAGTACCACGGCTGCGTTGGCGCTGGGTGACGCGCTGGCGATAGCGCTGCTTGACGCGCGCGGCTTCGGCGTCGACGATTTCGCGCGCTCCCACCCAGGTGGCGCGCTCGGACGCAAATTGCTGACGCACGTCGCGGATGTCATGCGCACTGGAAACGCGATTCCCAA
Source organism: Burkholderiales bacterium (assembly GCA_013695435.1). Taxonomy (NCBI): domain Bacteria; kingdom Pseudomonadati; phylum Pseudomonadota; class Betaproteobacteria; order Burkholderiales; species Burkholderiales bacterium. Next base: position 3,229 of record JACDAM010000055.1, read on the forward strand.
GGTATCTGAAACCTCGCTGCTGTCGCAGGCGATACTCGAAATCTCGGAAAAAGGCATGGGCATGACAGCGATCGTCGATGCCGACGACCGCGTAACAGGCGTATTCACCGATGGCGATCTGCGCCGCGCGCTGTCGCAGACCATCGACCTGCATCGCACCGCGATTACTGCTGTGATGAAGGCGAGTCCGCGAACCATCGCGCCCGACCGGCTTGCCGCCGAAGCCGTGCAGTTGATGGACCAATTCCGAATCAATCAGCTGCTGGTTGTAGACAATCAGCAGCGGCTGGTCGGCGCATTGAATACGCATGATCTGTTGCGCGCCAAAGTCATCTGACGATGCAAGCGATTTTTGAAAAAGCCAAACGCGTGCGGCTCATGATGTTCGACGTCGATGGCGTGCTGACCGATGGCCGCCTGTACATTTCGGATGCCGGCGAAGAGTTCAAGGCATTCAATACCCTGGACGGACACGGGTTGCGGATGTTGAAGGCTACGGGCGTCGAGATCGCGATCATCACCGGCCGCACCGCGCGCTGCGTCGAAATACGCGCGACCAATCTTGGCATTGGCTTGCTGTATCAGGGCGTGGAGGACAAGCTCGCCGTCAGCGAGGAATTGCTGGCGCGATTCAGCTTGCATGCCGATGAAGCGGCGTTCATGGGCGATGACCTCCCCGATCTGCCGGTGATGCGCCGCTGCGGTCTTGCGCTGACCGTGCCCGAGGCGCCGGCGCTGATCAAGCAGCACGCGCACCATGTAACGCGCTGCGCCGGGGGCCGCGGCGCCGTTCGTGAAGTCTGCGAAATCCTGATGCATGCCCAGGGAACCTACGACCAGGGGATCGCGCTTTACCTGCAATGACGCACGAGTATTATTTGATTTCAAGTTTGCGGAACGCATGATCCGGCGCCTGGCATCGTGGTTTCCCCTTGCGTTGCTCGGCGCGCTGGCTGCTGTCGCTTTCTGGCTCGAGTACACGGTACAGCCGCCGATTACCGGCGGAAACGGCAAATTGCGCCACGATCCGGATTACATCATCGAAAATTTTTCAGCCTTGCGCATGGGCGAGGACGGCCACCCTTTGTACAAGCTTGCGGCCGAAAAATTGATTCACTATCCGGACGATGATACCTCGCATCTGCAAGAACCCGATTTCGTTCATTACGATCCGGAAACCGCGCCGCTGCGCATTACCTCGGATACGGCCCTCGTGACCGGCGATGGCGAGAACGCATACTTTTCGGATGATGTCAGAGTTGTTCGTGAACCGTACGCCCGCAACAGCGAGCTCACGATCACAACCGACTACCTGCACGTGATCCCTGAAAAGCATCTTGCCAAGACCGACAAACCAGTGACCATGGTCGAGGCGAATACCACGATAAAAGCGGTTGGCTTAGAATTCGACAATGAAGCGCGCACGGTCAAATTGCTGTCGCGCGTTAATGGCCGCTATGAGCAACCCAGCAGCGATTAAAAGTAAGCGCATGAAAAAACCAATCTGTTCTGTTGCCCTGCCGGCTCTGCTGACAGCCGCGATGATCCTGGGAGTGCAGGCCGTTGCGCAGGCTGAACTCGGCGATAGCGACAAACCGGTGAACCTTGAAGCCGATCGCGTCAACATCGATGATGCCAGGCAAGTCAGCGTTTTCGAAGGCAACGTCAAAATGACTCAGGGAACGCTCGCCATTCAGGCCGACAAAATCGTCATCCGGCAGGACGATTCCGGTTTTCAGCATGGCATCGCCTATGGCGCCCCGGTCATCTTCAAGCAAAAACGCGAAGGCACGAACGAATTCATCGAAGGCTATGGCGAGCGCGTTGAATACGACGGCAAGTCGAACAAAATCGAGTTTTTTACCAAGGCGCGGGTAAAGCGCGGCGATGACGAGGTCCGCGGCAACTATATCTCGTACGATGCCGTTGCCGAGTCGTATCAGGTCAGAGGCGGTGGCAAGGAGGCGGCGACGGCGAACAACCCGCAGGGCCGCGTGCGGGCAGTCATACAACCAAAAAAACAACCCGCCGAAAGCGCGGCGTCGTCATTACCTTTGAAGCCGGCGAAAAGCATCGCGAATCCTCGCGAATAGGAACATCCCGACAAGTCCGTAATCTGCCCCAGGCCGAGGCGGCAGCAAACATCCTCGCCAGTTTCCGCCAGCGCCAATTCGAATAAAGCAATTGACGAGCTTCCGGCGCAGCGCCTGCCTGGCGTTTCCCCAATATGTATGAGTGAACTGAAGGCTGAGGGCCTGAAAAAACGCTACAAGTCGCGTACCGTGGTCAAAGACCTGTCGCTCGAAGTCGCGAGCGGCGAAGTCGTCGGCCTGCTGGGGCCGAACGGCGCCGGCAAAACCACGTGTTTCTACATGATGGTCGGGCTGGTTCCGCTCGACGGCGGTGCTTTGTTTCTGGATCAGCAGAATCTCGCGCGCATGCCTATCCACAAGCGTGCCCGGCTCGGCCTCAGCTATCTGCCGCAGGAGGCCTCGATTTTCCGCCGGTTAACGGTTTCCGAAAACATCCTCGCGGTGCTCGAACTGCAGAATTACCGCGCGGAGGAACTGCCGGGCAAGCTTGATCAACTGTTGCAGGATTTGAACGTCGAGCATTTGCGCGATAGCCCGGCGATAAGTTTGTCCGGGGGCGAACGGCGCCGCGTCGAGATCGCACGTGCGCTCGCGACCCAGCCGCGCTTCATTTTGCTCGACGAGCCGTTCGCCGGCGTCGACCCGATTGCCGTGCTCGATATCCAGCGCATCGTCCGCTTTCTGAAAGAGCGTGAAATCGGCGTTTTGATAACCGATCATAACGTGCGCGAGACGCTCGGCATCTGCGACCGCGCCTACATTATCAATGATGGCACGGTACTCGCTTCCGGCAAGCCGGACGAAATCGTTTATAATGAAAGCGTCCGCAAGGTCTATCTCGGAGAGCATTTCAGGTTGTAGGTTTGGGCGTACTTTCGCGTTGTCGCCGCGCATCACCGATATACAGGCGCCGGCCGGGCGGTGCGCACTGTAAAGACCCATGAAACACACGTTACAACTCAGACTATCGCAACACCTGACCCTCACGCCGCAACTACAGCAGTCGATCCGACTGCTGCAATTGTCGACTCTGGAACTGAATCAGGAACTCGAGCGTTTTCTTCAGGATAACCCGCTGCTCGAACGCGACGACAGCACGCCCGACGAGCCGACCCCGCTCAAAGATAACCTGATGTCGCCGCCAACCGATTCGACGACAACAACGAGTACCACCGAGACTCCCGAAAACACCGAAAATCCTGATTCGACCCCGCTCAACACGGATACGTCCGATCCGAACATGTTCGATGACGACACGCCATCGTTCAATGGCCGCGACGACGGCGAAGAAAGTGAATACCCGCAACTTGCGGCCGAAACCAGCAGTCTGCGCCAATATCTGCTTTGGCAACTGAGTTTGCGCCAGATGCCGGAGCGCGATCAGCGCCTGGTCGGCGTGCTGATAGATGCGCTCGACGACGCCGGTTATCTGACCCAGGATCTGGACGAGCTCGCCGCGATGCTGCCGATCGAACTCGAAATCGAGCCCGTCGAACTGCAAATTGCGCTCAACCATTTGCAGCATCTCGATCCGGTCGGCGTCGGCGCGCGCAACCTCGCCGAGTGTTTGGGCCTGCAACTCGCGGCGCTACCGCCCGATACGCCGTTTCTGGAAGAAGCGCAGATCACCGTCAAATCGCATTTACCGCTGTTGGCCGGACGCGATTTCGCCAAGCTGAAAAAACTATTGCGCCTCGACGACGACGGTCTGCGAACGGTGCAATCGCTGATTGTCGGCCTGAATCCGCGGCCGGGCGGCGCTTTCGCGCAACCCGAAACGCGCTACATCCTGCCTGATGTCGTCGTCAAAAAGATCAAGGGCGTGTGGCTGGCGGCGTTGAACCCGGACGCCATGCCCAAGCTGCGCGTGAACCGCATGTACGCCGATATCCTGCATCGCAATCGCGACGCCGGTTTCCAGCGTTTGGCCGGGCAATTGCAGGAAGCGAAATGGCTGATCAAGAACGTGCAGCAGCGCTTCGATACCATCCTGCGCGTCTCGCAGGCAATCATTGACCGTCAGCGTCACTTTTTCGAGCACGGCGAAGTCGCGATGCGGCCTTTGGTGCTGCGCGAAATTGCCGAAATTCTCGATCTGCACGAATCGACCGTATCGCGCGTGACAACGCAGAAATTCATGCTGACACCGCGCGGTATTTTCGAGTTGAAGTATTTCTTCGGCAGTCATGTGGCGACCGAAACCGGCGGCGCCTGTTCGGCGACCGCGATCCGCGCCCTGATCAAACAGCTGGTCGGCGCTGAAAATCAGAAAAAGCCGCTGTCCGACAGCCAGATTTCGGAGATTCTTTCGCAGCAGGGCATCGTTATCGCGCGCCGGACGATCGCCAAGTATCGAGAGTCCATGCAGATTCTTCCCGTCAATCTGCGTAAATGCATCTGACAGGTGCAAACTGAGGAGCCGAGTATGAATTTAAGCCTGAGCGGTCGCCACCTCGATATAACCCCGGCAATCCGGGAATATGTCACTTCCAAGCTCGAACGCATCAGCCGGCATTTCGATCACGTGATCGATGTCAACGTGGTTCTCTCGGTCGAAAAATTGCGTCAGAGCGCGGAAGCAAATGTACATGTGCGCGGCCACGATATTTTCGTAGCGTGCGACGATGCCGACATGTACGCGGCGATCGATGGGCTGGTCGACAAACTCGACCGGCGCATCATGAAACACAAAAAGAAAGATTTCGGTCACCGCAACGGTGAACCCCTGAAGCATCTCGTCGACCCGTCCTGACCGTCAAGCTTTGCCGCGCTGCGTGACCAGAGGGTTACTCGAGTCGCGGCTTTCCAGGCAGCTTCCTGATACCCATGAATCTGATCGCAACTTTGCTGCCGGTGTCGAACATCGTCATCGAGCTAGACGTCGGCAGCAAGAAGCGCGTGTTCGAGCAGTTCGGCCTCGTGTTCGAAAACCAGCAAGACATCTCGCGCAGCCAGGTTTTCGACAGCCTGTTTGCCCGCGAGAAACTCGGCTCCACCGGTCTCGGCCAGGGCGTTGCCATCCCGCATGGCAGAATCAAAGGCCTGCGCGAGGCAGCGGCAGCCCTCGCGCGTTTAAAGGAACCGATTCCGTTCGACGCGCCGGATGGCAATCCGGTCAATCTGATTTTCGCATTGCTGGTGCCGGAGCGCGCAACTGACCTGCATCTGCAGATTCTGAGCGAGCTCGCGCAAATGTTCAGCGACAAAACGTTGCGCGAAATGCTCCTCACAGCGGACGATCCTGATGCAATCCACAGCGCGATCCGTCAATGGCAACCTCATGCCCCAAGTCAGCGTAGCCCGGCTCGTTGACGACAACCAGGGCAAACTGGGGCTATCCTGGCTGGCCGGGCGCGCCGGGGCCGAATCGGTCCTCGACAGCAAGCTGATCAACGCGTCGCCCAGAGGCCTCATCGGCCATCTCAACTTCATTCATTCCAACTGGATACAGGTCGTCGCCGCGGCTGAAGTAACCTATCTGGCGACCCTAGCTCCGGCAGCGCAGGCACATGCGATGGACGATCTCGCTAAAAATCGTCCGGTCTGCTTCATTGTGACTGGTGGCGAACCGCCGCCTCCTGCGCTTTTCAGTATGTCGGAGGCAAGCGGCATCGCGCTGTTGTCGACGCCGCTGCAAAGCGTGCAACTGATGTGGCTGCTGCGCCCTTATCTGGCGCGCGTACTCGCCGAAGCAATCACCCGGCACGGCGTGTTCCTCGATGTGCTCGGCATGGGCGTCCTCATCACCGGCGATTCGGGCGTCGGCAAAAGCGAGTTGGGGCTGGAACTGATCAGCCGCGGCACCAGCGGTCTCGTCGCCGACGACATAGTCGAATTCTATCGAATCGCGCCGGAAACACTGGAAGGACGATGTCCGGAACTGTTGCGCGATTTTCTCGAAGTACGCGGCCTGGGGATGCTGAACATACGCACCATTTTTGGCGAAACCGCGGTGCGTCCGCGGCGCAATCTGAAATTGATCGTGCATCTGAAAAAACCGCAGCGCACGACCGACGCCGAACTCGACCGTTTGCCGCTGGGCGCGAGCTCGGAGGAAATCGCCGGCGTCGAAGTGCGCAAGGTCGTGCTGCCGGTTGCCGTCGGGCGCAACCTCGCTGTTCTCGTCGAAGCCGCGGTGCGCAATTATGTGCTGCAACTGCGCGGCATCGACAGCACACAGGACTTCGTCACACGTCACGAGCAGTACCTGAGCGAAGACGGAGCGTCATCGTCGTAACCGTGCTTGCGTACCGGGTGAGTGAAAGCGCATGAAGCTGATCCAGGTCAGTGGCCTGTCGGGCTCAGGCAAAAGTATCGCGCTCGATGTGCTCGAGGATAGCGGCTTCTACTGCGTCGATAATCTGCCTGCCATGCTGTTGCCGCAGCTCGTTGGGTTCCTGCAGCGCGCGGGCTACGAACGGGTGGCGATCAGCATCGATGTCCGCAGCGGCGAAACGCTCAGTGATCTCCCAAGGCAGATCACTGAACTGAGAAAGCAGGACGTCGATTTGCGCGTATTGTTTCTCGACGCCAAAACCGAAACCTTGGTCAATCGATTTTCCGAAACCCGGCGCCGTCACCCATTGAGCGACAATACGCGCACGCTTTCCGAGTGCATCGAGCTGGAACGCGAGCTCCTTGCCGAAATCGAAACGCTCAGCCATCGCATCGACACCAGCGATCTGCGGCCGAATCAGTTGCGCGCGTGGATCAAGGATTTTGTCGCGATCGATCGTTCGCGGCTGACCTTGCTGTTTGAATCGTTCGGCTTCAAGCGCGGCATCCCGCTCGATGCTGACATGGTATTCGACGTGCGCTGCCTGCCGAATCCGCATTACGATCCGCTTCTGCGGCCGCTCAGTGGGCGCGACGATGCCGTCGTCGCTTTCCTCGACGGCGACGCCGATGTCCGCCGGATGTTCGCAGACATCCGGATTTTCATCGAGAAATGGCTGCCGTGCTATGAACGGGACAATCGCAATTATCTGACTGTCGCATTGGGTTGTACCGGCGGCCAGCATCGCTCGGTCTATTTCGCCGAAGGGCTTGCGCGGCACTTTCGCGGCGCCTGGCAAGTGCTGGTGCGGCATCGCGAACTGGCGTGACAGTACCGGCTGCTACGCGCGACTCAGGCTGATCGACCATGCCAACCGCAATCCCAACCGCAATTTCGACCGGGAAATCCCGGCAAACCATCGCGCTCGCGCTGACCGGTGCTTCCGGCATGCCCTATGCGCTCCGCCTGCTGGAGCAGTTGATCAAGGCGGGCGCGCACGTGTATCTGATGTATTCGCAGGCAGCCCAGATCGTCGCCAAACAGGAGATCGATTTGACGCTCGGCCGGGCTTCCGAGGCGCAGGTTTACTTTAGCGAGCGATTCGGTACGGCAGCCGGCCAGCTACGCGTATTCGGTCGCGAAGAGTGGTTTGCGCCGATCGCCTCCGGTTCGAACCCGGCCGATGCGATGGTGGTCTGCCCATGCACGATGGGGACGCTGGCTGCGATCGCCGCCGGCCTGAGCGACAAGCTGATCGAGCGCGCAGCCGACGTTATGCTGAAAGAAAAGCGCAAGCTCGTTCTTGTGCCGCGCGAGACGCCGCTCTCCGCCATACATTTGCGCAACATGCTGACACTGGCTAATGCTGGCGTATTGATCCTGCCAGCCAATCCCGGCTTTTATCACCGGCCGCAAAGCCTGGACGATCTTGTCGATTTCATCGTCGCTCGCATTCTCGATCACCTTGGCATTGCGCACGCGTTGATGGCGCGCTGGGGTAGTATCGACGCGGCTGATTGAGGACGATTTGCGGATACCGATTTTTCCGTTGCATACCGTGCTGTTTCCGGGCGGTTTCCTGCCGCTCAAAGTATTCGAGCAGCGCTATATCGAAATGACGAAGGTGTGCCTGAAGGAGTCGCGGCCCTTCGGCGTCTGCCTGATTCGCGAAGGCCAGGAGGTCGGGGCGACGGCGACGCCTGAAAATGTCGGCTGTCTGGCGACAATCAAGGAATGGGATATGCAGCAACTGGGTGTGTTCCAGTTGAAAACCGCAGGGGTGCGGCGGTTCCAAATCGACAGCCGCGAGACTGCGGCAAATGGTTTGATTTCGGCCGAAGTAACGCTGCTGCCGGACGAGCCCGAAATCGCCGCAAGCGCGGAAAGCGAGGTGTGCGCGAAGATGCTGCGGGTTATCGTCGATCAAGTCGGGGTCGATAAATTTTTGGCGCCGCTCAGATATGAGGACCCATCGTGGATCGGATATCGATTGACCGAACTGCTGCCGATCAAGCTAACCACCAGGCAGCGCCTGCTCGAAATTAACGATGCCCAGCTTCGGCTGCAAACTCTGCTCGTGTTTCTGAAGAAGCAGGGGCTGGCGGGCCATTGAGTTGAGCAATCAGGGCCTATTCACCCGCGTTGTTTCTTCGGCGGCCGCTGTTTCGAATTGCCTTCCTCGACTTCGCCGAAGTAGCCGGGAAATTCGTGCGCGTAGCATGGCGGCGAGCTGAATTCTAGCGCCGGGTTCGGTTTGCCGGACTTCGCTACCGAGTCTGCCTGGTTTGCCTTGGCCATGGTTTTTCCTGGATTCCTTTTCATCTTTCGAGCTCCTGATTGATTTAGGTAAGAGGATAACGGGCAACGTTTGTTCCGCGAATGAACCGGCAACCACCGCGTCGAATCGATCATAATGACAACCAGCAAGGCAGGCCGGCCATACAGCAAGCTGATGCTTTTCCAACGTGCGCTTGCACTCGCCGCGTCGCTCTGGTTTGCAGGATTCGCCGCCCACGCGGGTTACGAATTGCCCTGGTTCAAGGCTTCGTTTCTCGATTTACGCGAAGATATCAGCGAAGCCAGGGCTGCCGACAAGCGGCTCATCCTCTACTTCAATATGGTCGGCTGCCCATTTTGCAAAAAATTGCTGGAAGTCAATTTCGCCGATCCCGCTCTTCTCGCGACGATGCGCAAGCATTTCGATCTGGTCGCACTCGACATCCATGGCGCGCGCGAAGTGATCTGGACCGACGGCAAGCCGCGCACTGAAAAGGAACTGGCCGTCTTCATGAAGGTGCGCGGCACGCCGACTCTGATGTTTCTCGACGAGGATGGCAACACCGCGCTACGCATCGACGGCTATTACGAACCGCGGAAATTCCGCGCGGCTTTGCACGAAGCCGCGCAGCGGCAGCTAAAAGTGAAAGAATAACTCGAGTGTCTCATCGAGAGATCACGGTGAAGCGGCCCGCTCGTGGCTTGTCGGATCACGTGCAGCCGTTCACCTTCGACGGCATTGCGGCGATTCGAGACCGGGAATGTACTGCGCTACATCACTGCGCGCCCCGACGCCTGCATAGCATTTTTGAACGCTTCGGCCTCGATAAAAATATGCTGGATTTCCGGATGCTTGACACGGATGCGGGCTTCCAGGCGATCGACCGCTACGGCCGCATCGCTGGCCGCCGCGCCGAATTTGAAGGCGACGCGCATGTTCAATAACACGTTTTTCGGCCCGAGATGCATGGTCAGCGGACGCTCGACCGATTGCACATATGGTTCGCTTTCAGCCAATTCACGAACGCTGCGCACGATGTCGCTATCGGCGCTTTCTCCGATGATCAAGCCGCGGCTTTCGTAGACAAGGAATACCGCGACCAGCGCCAGGATTACGCCGATGGTGACGGAGGCCGCGCCGTCGAGATAAGGGTTTCCGTAAAGGTGGCCGAAATAGATGCCGAGAAAGGCCACGACGATGCCGACGAGCGCAGCGAAATCCTCGGCGAGTATGGTAAAAACCGCCAGGTCCTTGCTGCCGCGCAAAGCCTGCCAGAACTTTTTTCCCCGGCTGCCGCCAGCAGCGCCTTGAGCGCGAGATAGCTTGCCGCGCCTTCAAGCACAAAGGCTAACGCCAGCACCACGTAATTCCACGTCGGATCGCCAAGCTCGCCCGGATGACGCAAATGGCTGACGCCTTCGTAAATCGAAATGCCGCCGCGAGGCTGAACAGCATCACGGCGACGATCAGCGCCCAGAAATAAAGCTCCTTGCCGTAACCGTACGGATGCTTGTCGTCCGCGGGCTGTTTACTTCTGCGAATGCCGAGCAGGATCAGTGCTTGATTGCCGGTATCGACCAGCGAATGCACGCCTTCGGAAACCATCGCCGAGCTGCCGGTGAAAAAAGCCGCGGTGAACTTGGCGATCGCGATCAGCAGATTGGCCGCAATAGCGCCGTATACGGCAATGGGTTTATCGGACGAGGCCATTTATTTTTTCGTTCGGTTATTGAAGGAAAGTTGGAAATTGCGATCGTTACATCGTCGCATCAGGATAAGAGGTCAAGCAGACGAGCAACCGGCGCCGGAATCGCCGCATAACGCGCGGATGCGGCGCTCAACCATTGCGTATCAGGCTCCGCGGCGCGAGCTATCCAACCGTTAACCTTGAACCGTAGCGGGGTAATGCGCAGTTTGAAATGCGTGAAGCCGTGCGCGATATCGGGCAACGCGGGGAGCGTTTCGAGCTGAGCCTCGAAACGCAGCTCGCAGCGCGCCCGTGCAGCATCAGCGTTGTCGGTCGGCGGTATTTCCGGAAAACTCCACAAGCCGCCCCAGATTCCAGCCGGCGGACGCCTTTCCAGCAACATCTGATCCCCGCGCGTCAGAATAACCATCGCGGTGTGCCGTTGCGGCAACTGTTTTTTCGGCTTCGCGCCGGGGAGTTCGGCCGATCTGCCCTCGCGCCGGGCGACGCAGTCTTCATGCAGCGGGCATGCGCAACACGCTGGCCGGGTTCGCACGCACACCGTCGCGCCCAAATCCATTAACCCTTGGGTGTAGCGCTCGATGTCGCATTCGGGCAACAAGGCTTCGGCAGCCTCCCACAGCGCGGTCTGGACTTTTTTGTCTTCCGGAAAACCCGGGATACCGCAATAGCGCGCCAGTACGCGCTTTACGTTGCCGTCGAGGATCGCGCGCCGCTGGCCGTAACTGAATGCGCAGATCGCCGCCGCGGTCGAACGGCCGATACCCGGAAGTTGCGCTACGCTGGCGAATTCTCGCGGGAAACTGCCCCCGTGCTGTTCAACGATGGCGAGCGCCGCGCGGTGCAGATTGCGCGCCCGCGCGTAATAACCGAGGCCGGCCCACAACGCGAGTACATCGTCGAGCGGCGCCGCGGCCAGGCTTGCCACATTCGGGAAGCGTTCCATGAAGCGCCGGTAATAAGGGCTGACGGCGGCAACCGTGGTTTGCTGCAGCATGATTTCCGACAGCCAGATCGCATACGGATCGCGCCTGGGTCCCGGCGTTTGCCACGGCAAATCGTGACGGCCGAAATCGCCCTGCCATTTGATGATGCGCTCGCCGAAACTCGACAAAACGCTATTCACGGCGCGAACCCGAAAAGCTTACTTGCCGCTACTTGCCAAATAACCCTTTCAGACCGCCGGGCAGTTTGTCGCCCAGCTGCTTTTCCAGCTTCTCGGTCGCCCTGGCCTTCAGCTCTTCCTTTTTCTCGTCGATTTTCTGTTTGGCCGCTTCGCTGGCGAGGTTGGACAAATCGAGCTTGTATTGCGGTTGCTCGAAAGGGCCGGTAATGCGTACCGGCACCGTGATGCCTTTCAGTTGATCGAGGCCGGCGCCGCCCTGGCCCTTGCTGGTCGCAACCACGGTCGCCTTGGCGAGGTAGTTCAGCGTCTGCTCGGGGATGTTGATGTCGCCGGCGCCGCCGAGGCGCAGCAATGGCGATTTCGCCGATAGGTCCTCGTTGTGCGCGATGCCGTTCTTGATGACAAAAGCGGCGTGGAGCTCCGAAAAATCAGTCTTTTGCGCGTCGCCAGCGGCGGCTGGCGCCGCGTCGCCTTTGAACGCCGCGATCGTCGCTTTCGCTTCGCGCAGCCTGGCGGCGATGTTGATGCCCTTGATCGCGCCGTTGAAAAGATCGGCCGCCATGGTGCCGTTCAGGTTTCGTTTCATGGCGTCGACGGTAGTGCCCTGCGCCGTCACGTCGAGCGCGACGTTGCCCTTGCCTTCGAGGCTATCGCTGCCGTTCAGATCGCGCAGCAGCGGGCCGATCGCAACGCCGGTCAGCTTTTGCTTCAGGCCGATCCGCGGCGCAGTGGCGGCAGCATCGAGCGCCACGCTGCCGTTCAGCGAGCCTTGATACAGATTCGCCGACAGGGGGCTGATGTTGACGTTGCCGTCTTTCGCCTTGAGATCGAGCCTGATGTTGCTCGATTTGATATTCGAGAATGTCAACGCGCCTATGCGCAGGCTGCCGCTGGCATTCAAATCCTTGAGTGCTGAAAAATCGAGTGGTTCGGCCGCCTTCGCAGTCTCGCCGCCCGGCGCAGGCTTGGCCGAAGCGGCGGCGGGTTTGGCGGCTGACGCGCCCGCTGGCTTGGCGTTGGCATCGCCGAGGTAAGCGTCGGCATTGAGCTGGTCGATATCGACATCGAAAGTATAAGCCGGCTTGGCGAAACCGATCATGCCGAGTTTGGCTTTGAGCTGGCTCAGGTCGAGCTTGCCGGCGACGTTGGCCTGCACCGCCTCTTTTTTCAGGTCGACGCGCGTCGAGCCGTTCAAAGTAGTCGCTACGCGCTGGTTCGGCAGCTTCGGGCCGCTGACTGTAACATCGGTCGATAGCTTGTCGAGGCTCAACTGCTGCGCATCGAGATCGAGGATCAGCGGTGAAGTCAATTTACCCTGCATGGCGTTGTCGCCGAACTTGCCGTCGAACGCGATGGCGAGCTGATTCGAGCTCAGCATTTTCGGCATCAGCGTCTTTTCATCGAGCTTGCCCGCCAGCGGCGCATTGAGCTTGGCTTTCACAAAGCCTTCCGCCAGTTTGGCATCAATATCGAGCTGCAGCGGACCGGTCTGAAACGATTGCGCACTGCCTTCGATTCCGGGCAACGCGAGCGCGGCATTGACCGTGCGCTGCGCATCCACCAGCTTTGCTGTCGCGGTGATCTTCTCGCCGCGCAGCTTGTTGTCGGCCAATGCGATTCTCGGCGCATCCAACTTGATATCGATGTTGGCGCCGGCCTGTTTTCCGCTTGCTTTGACGCTGAAATCGGCGAGCGCGAAAGTTTTGGCATCGGGCTGCGCTTCGGCATCGCCGCGCAACTCGAAATTTAGATCGCTGATATCGAGCGCCGCGCCGCGTGCATTGAGAGCGAGATCTTCCGCCGCATACTGTTTTTTGATCGGATCGAAAGTGAGTTTGGTTTTGAGTGTGATATCGAGATTCAGCTTGGGCTCGCTGGCTTCTGCGTTCAGCGAAAGATCGATCGGCACGGCGGTGCCGAGCGCGACCCGGCCGGTATCGAGATTGATTTTCTGCAAGGCGTACGTTTTGCCGGCAGCTTCGTCGCCATAGGTGACGGCGCTGTCTTCGAGGCTGATGTGATCGATGTCGAACTTGAGTTCGCTCGGCTGCTCTTCCTTTTTTTCGTCCTGCTTCAGCAAATCGTCGATATTCATGCTGCCGTCCTTGCGCTTGACGATCCCGGCGCGCAAACCGGCGATGGCTATCTCGTCCACAACCAGTTCTTTATGTAATAGCGGCAGCACTGCGAGCGACACGCGGACGCTGTCGACAGACGCAAAAGCCTTGTCGCTGCCCTGCTCGCTCAAACTCGCTTTGCCGATTTTGGCGCCGAGCTTCAGAAAAAATGCAAGCGCGATATCGCCGGGCAGCGCCAGCGTGCGCCCGGTTTTTTCCTTGACGAGATCGATGACTCGCGGCTTGTAATCGTTGGGATCGAAGGTGGCGGCGATGAAAACGGCGATGGCGGCGAGAACGAGCACGACAACGCCGATGCCGATCAACAGATATTTGAACACTTTTTTCATGGGTTCGATTTGGCCTTGATTTTGGAATCGCGCCGGCTGCGGATTCAACGTCGCAAATTCGCCTGGCACCGGCGATGCAGGTCCCGACGCCTTCGTTTCAGCACCTGCAAGGTAATCAGCAAGGCAACGGCGGTGAATACGATCGCGCTGGCTGGGCCCAGGTAGCGCGAAACCGTCTGGTAGTTTTCGCCGAGCACGTGGCCGAGGCTTGCCAGCACCGCCGTCCACACCAGCGTGCCGATTGCCGAGTAAACCAGAAATGACGCAAGGTTCATGTCTGCGGCGCCGGCCGGGCCGAAATCAATGTGCGCAGGCCGGGCAGCAAGCGGCCGAACAGGATGCAACTGCGGCCGTGTGTATCGAACCAATGCTTAGCGCTATCGACATCCGCGCCCGAAATTGTCAGCCATTTGCCGTGCGCCTCGGCCCAAGCGCGCAAACGCATGTGGCCGATGCGCTTGCCGACATAATACCAAGGCAGGGCGCCTAGGACCGAACCAAAAACCCCGGCTGCGATCACCTCCGGCAGCGACATTCCGCCGCGGGCGGCCGTGAAGCCGGCGAGTGGCATGATGAGTTCGGACGGAATCGGAGGAATCAGGTTTTCCAGAAACATCAGCAGCGCGATTCCGCCGTAGCCAAGCGCGTCTACCGTTTTGATGATCCAGTCAAGCATAGTGTTTCGCGGTCGGCACGATCACAAGACGGATGTCTGTTGCGAACAGGGATGGAGCGGGTGATGGGGATCGAACCCACGCCTAAAGCTTGGGAAGCTTTCGTTCTGCCATTGAACTACACCCGCGATAGAACGCATTTTACGCCGGGTTTGCTGTGCGCCCAAAGCAAGCTCAAGGTTTGGTCGATATGCTAAGATCATCAGACAAGGGACGGCAGACCAAGAGCCTCGGCGAGCGGTTCGTATCCGGAAACTGCTATAAGACGCGGCAGTTTGGATAAGACGCGGCAGTCTGGCCGGATGGCGGACAAGAAGATCGCTCGCAGCGAACCGCGGCAGAAATAGTGACCGGATGCGATCAAGGCACGTCCTGGCCAAGGCTTCTTATCGCCTTTGCGCCACGCGTGCTCTTGGCAGAGCAGAGCGGCACGCCGAGCGCCTGAAAGTCCCGATAAAAGGTCGATAACGGCCGGAATCGTATCGCTACCGGAATGGAGAGCTCGTTTTCCGACCCCTTGATACTGTCAGTCTGAATTTCAAAGAAACCTGTGTGGCAATCGATCAAAACCAGCCAGCAAAGTAGAGCGGCATGAAAGTTCTTGTCACCGGTTGCGCGGGTTTCGTCGGCATGCACGTGTCGCAGTGCTTGCTGGATCGCGGCGATGAGGTCGTCGGTATCGATAACCTCAACGATTACTACGACCCTTCTCTGAAACTGGCGCGGCTCGCGATGATTCAAGAGCAGCCGCGCTTTACATTTCATAAAATCGATATCTCGGACAGCCGGGCGATACTCGATCTGTTTGCGTCCGAACGAATTGATCGAGTAGTACATCTCGCCGCCCAGGCAGGGGTGCGATATTCGCTGACAAACCCGCAAGCCTATGTCGATAGCAATGTCACAGGGTTCCTGTCCATCCTCGAGGCGTGCCGGCATCACAGATGCGGGCATCTGGTTTACGCCAGCAGTTCGAGCGTGTATGGCGCCAACCGAAAGCTGCCGTTCAGCGTGCACGACAACGTCGACCACCCGGTCAGCTTGTACGCGGCAACCAAGAAGTGTAATGAGTTGATGGCGCACACTTATAGCCATCTGTTCGGGCTCCCTGTTACCGGATTGCGGTTTTTTACCGTCTATGGCCCGTGGGGGAGGCCGGACATGTCCCTCGCACTTTTCGCGCGCGCGATACTCGAAGGCCGGCCCATCGACGTCTTCAATCACGGCGAGATGGAGCGCGACTTCACTTATATCGACGACATCGTGCAGGGGGTAGTTCGCCTGCTCGATGTGGTTCCCGCAGCCAATCCCGGCTTCGATTTGACCAAACCCGATCCATCGGCCAGTAACGCGCCTTACCGGCTTTACAACATCGGCAACAATCGACCTGTGAAGCTGCTGACCTTCATCGAAACCATAGAGCGTGCATTGGGTCGCAGCGCCATTAAGAATCTGCTGCCGATGCAGCCGGGCGACGTGCCGAGCACGGCGGCGGATATAGAGGATCTGAGAATCACCACCGGTTTTTCGCCCAGCACAGCTTTGCAGGACGGGATTGCGAACTACGCCGCATGGTTTCGCAATTACTACAAAATGTAAATATTCTGCCGTAGATTGCTCTGCGTATCGCTGCTTGCAAGGCTGCAGCTACCAGTAGCCAAGGCGTCATGGTTTTCGCCAGTGTCCGGACCGTGGCTTAAGCGCTACAGGCCGGGAACTCCGCCCGCCTTTTAAACATATCATTAATTTCATCCGCGACATTTATGCAAACAATCGCCGTTGTCGGGCTCGGTTACGTCGGCCTTCCTCTTGCTGTCGAGTTCGGAAAAAAAGGACCGACGATA
Organism: Burkholderiales bacterium; assembly: GCA_013695435.1. Taxonomy (NCBI): domain Bacteria; kingdom Pseudomonadati; phylum Pseudomonadota; class Betaproteobacteria; order Burkholderiales; species Burkholderiales bacterium. The sequence goes on from JACDAM010000055.1 coordinate 19,695, forward strand.
GGTTTCGATTTATCCCAGGAAAAAATCGAGGCGTATCGGAGGCATGTCGATCCGACCGGCGAAATAAGCAGTGACGATCTGCGCGCCGCGAAGCATTTATCGGTCACCAGCGACCCGGCCGCGCTGCACAATGCCGATTTTGTGATCGTTGCGGTGCCGACCCCGGTAGACGACGCTCACCAGCCGGATTTCGGTCCGCTACTTTCGGCAAGCGTCTTTGTCGGCCAGTATCTTAAACGCGGCGCAACCGTGGTTTTTGAATCAACCGTCTATCCTGGCGCGACCGAGGAAATCTGTATTCCCGTCCTCGAAAAACATTCGGGACTGACCTGGAAAGAGGATTTCTTTGTCGGCTATTCTCCGGAGCGCATCAATCCTGGCGATAAGGAGCGGACGCTGACGAAGATTGTCAAAATAGTTGCGGCAGATAGACCTGAGACGCTCGAACGGGTAGCGCAGGTCTACGACAGTATCATTACGGCGGGAACGTATCGCGCCAGCAGTATCTGCGTTGCGGAAGCGGCAAAGGTGATCGAAAATACCCAGCGCGACCTGAACATTGCGCTGATAAACGAACTGGCAATCATTTTTCATCGTCTCGGCATCGATACGATGGAAGTGCTGCAGGCGGCCGGAACGAAATGGAATTTCCTTCCTTTTCGCCCCGGCCTGGTCGGGGGTCACTGTATAGGGGTAGACCCGTACTATCTTACCCACAAAGCCGATAAAGCCGGTTATCACCCGGAGGTCATACTCGCAGGTCGCCGTATCAACGACCACATGGGCAAGTACATCGCCGAGCAGACCGTCAAAAGCCTCATCCAATCCGGATTTGCGGTATACGGTCAGAACGTGATCGTGCTGGGACTTACCTTCAAGGAGAACTGCCCCGATATCCGCAATAGCCGAGTCATCGATGTCGTGCGCGAACTGGAATCCTACGGCACGGTAGTCCACGTACACGATCCCATCGCCAGCGCGGACGAGGCAAAACGGGAATATGGCGTGAAATTAACCCCCTGGGACCAACTTCCGACGTCCATTGCAATGGTATTGGCGGTAGGACATCGTGAACTCGTGTCGAGACCGATTGAAGACTATGTGAGCAAGCTTGCGCCCAGCGGCGTATTGATGGATGTGAAGTGTCAAACGGACGCGAAAGCGCTAGCGGAACGGGGAATCAAGGTTTGGCGACTATAGAAATGCAGCCATTGAGACGGCCTATGCAGCCGGCGGCAGGTGCGGTGCACGCAGCTTTCCTGAACCTGTAAAATGGCGCACGCTATACAGTTACCGAGTGACGAATCATTGCGCGATTATCATCGATGAACAAGATTCTTGATGACTTCACCACGGACACCCCGATAAAGGTGCTCCTCGTCGACGACCATGAAGCCATTCTTTGGGGGCTCGAAAGGCTGATCGAGCAGGCACCCCGGATGCGTGTTGTTGGCAAGGCTACGAACCACAAGGATGCGCTGGCGGCATTCCATAGCATAATTCCCGACGTGGTGGTGCTCGACCTTGACCTCAACGGACGAAGTGGTCTGGAACTCATCGCCGAGTTTTTGAAGCACAAGGGGGTAAAAGTCCTGGTATCGACGGGTCTGCGGGATATCGTCCAGGAAAACCGCGCAATTATGTGCGGCGCGCGAGGCGTCATCCGAAAGGGAGAACCTGTAGAGTCTATCCTGCGCGCCATAGTGTGCGTTTACGATGGCGAGCTGTGGCTTAATCGTACGGCCACTGCTGGCC
>JACDAM010000056.1 GCA_013695435.1 Burkholderiales bacterium
CTGAACAAGACCGACGAAGAAGCCGGCGAATGGGGACGCGCCGCGACGCGCGATCTGATCCGCTCGCGCATCAAGGTCAAATCGCTGAACTTCATGCGCGGCCGCACGTTTATCAAAAAATATCTGATCATCGACGAGGCGCAGAATTTAACGCCGAAGCAGATGAAAACGCTGATCACGCGCGCCGGGCCTGGAACCAAGGTCGTGTGCCTCGGCAATATTTCGCAGATCGATACGCCGTATTTGACCGAGGGCAGCTCGGGATTAACCTACGTCGTCGATCGTTTCAAAGGCTGGACGCACAGCGGCCATGTGACCCTGCAGCGCGGCGAGCGCTCGCGGCTGGCCGATTATGCGGGGGAAGTTTTGTAATCGATCAACAGGGCTGTTGTCGGTTTGCTCCCTCCCCACTTGCTGAGGAGGGCCGGGTTGGAGAAGTGAAGAGGAGCCAGCGGGCTTGCGTCGCTAAACCCCATCTGGCGCGCGGACGCGTTACCCGACGAAGCCGGCCATTTGCGGAAAGCGCGCCCGCCCCCTGCTCGATACCTGCCCGGCGGGCTGGGGAGGAGAAACGCCGATGCGTCAGCGACTGCGCTGCGCGCTATAATTCGGTGTCGTTTGCGCTTCTTTTCCTGGCATCGTCAACTCGGCCTTCGACGAGCCAACATCTGCATCTCCCGGTAAATGTCCCAACGCCTCGTACTCAGCTTCTATCAGAATCAGGCGGCAGCGGTCGCAGCTCTGGCTGGCCTGCGGCAGCAGCGTTTCACCCGCTCGGCCCTGATTCAAAAAGCCGAAGGCAAACTGACCGTGGACAACGGCGGCGTGTCGCCTCGCGATGGCGCGCTGGCAGGTGCTGCGATCGTGCCACTGGCGGCAATCCTGATCCACGGTTTTTTACCCGCGCCGTTTTCCGCGCTGGCGATGGCAATCGGCGCTTTGATCTTCGGCGCCGCCCTGGGTGCGCTGTTCGCGCGTTGGCTGGTGCCGGGCGTCAGCCGCCGGCTGCTTGTAAGATACAAACGCAGGCTGATCGACGGCGAAGCGCTGGTCATGGTGCAGGCGCCGGCGCGCAGTGTTGGACAAGTTCTGGCGCTGATCGACAAATCCGAGGGTGCGCAGGCAATTACATTTGTCATGCAGCGGCGGCCCAAAGCGGACGAAATCATGCCGCCGCTGCGCTCGGAGTTGTTGCCGGCCGAGCGCCTGCAAGCGATCGCCGCCCGGCTGGCGGCGGAAACCCACACCAAGCCGGGCGGCTCGGCGCCGGTGCTGTTCAGGCGCCTGCGCGACAGCTCCCGCATTCTGAAAGCCGTTCATCAGGATCTGCTCGATGCCGCGCGCGCGCAGAAGAATTTTTCCTTGTCTTCGGAATGGCTGCTCGATAACGCCTACGTGATCCAGGGCCAGATCGACGATGTCTGGCGCAATCTGTCGCGGCGTTTTTATGGCGCGCTGCCGGCGGTCGCCAATGGCCGGCACGCCGGCTTGCCGCGCGCTTACCGCATTGCCACGGAGTTGATCGACAACACCGGCGGCGGTTTGAACCGCGGCGAAATCAGCGGCTTCCTGACCGCGTTCCAGCAGATTTCGCCGTTGACCATGGGCGAACTGTGGGCGCTGCCGATGATGCTGCGCCTGGCCCTGGTCGAACGTTTGCGGCATCTGGTTATCGCTGTCGATGTGCGCCAGCGTGAAGCCGAATACGCCGAATTCTGGGCCAACCGCCTGCTCAGCGCCGCGCGCGGCGATAACGACAGTGTGCTGCCCTTCCTTGCTGATCTCGCGGGCGAGTTTCCGGCGCCGACCGCGCATTTTGCCGACGAGCTGATCGCCCGCCTGTCCGACGAGGAAAGCGTGCTGGCGCCGGTGCGCGGCTGGCTCGAACGCAAGCTCGAAGTCCCGCTGGCAGAGGCCTTGCAGGAGGAGCAAAGACGGCAGACGGTTGATCAAGTCCTGTTGGGTAATGCCATCACGACGTTGCGCTACCTGTCGCAACTCGATTGGCGCAATGTGTTCGAGGGCGCCAGCAAGGTCGATGCGCTGCTGGCCGCCGATGCAGTGTACACGCGCATGGATTTCGCAACGCGCGATTGCTACCGGCATGAAATCGAACGCATCGCGCGCCGTTCCAACGCGAGGGAGCTCGACGTCGCGCGCCATGCCGTCGATCTGGCGGCCGCTGGCGGCGACGAGCCGAGCCGGCACGTCGGCTTTTATTTGCTCGACAACGGCCGCCCGCAACTCGAAGCGCGCGTTCAGTGCAAACCGTCGATCGCGCAGCGCCTGCGGCGCGGGAGCGCGCGCCGGCCGGCGCTGGTTTATGTCGGCGGCATAGTACTGACAACGCTGGCGCTGTGCGCCGGCGTCATCATAATCGCGGCGCGCGCGGGAAGCGATCCCGCGGCGCTGGTTTTGCTGGCTGCGCTGATGCTGTTGCCGGCCAGCGAAATCGCGCTGCAGCTCGTCAACTACGTACTGACGCTGTTGCTGACGCCGCGCATCCTGCCGAAGATGTCGTTCGAATCCGGCATTCCGGACGAGTTTGGCGCCCTGGTCGTGGTGCCGATGATGCTGTTGACACCGATGAGTGTGAAGGAGCAGATCGAGCGGCTGGAGATCCGCTATCTGGGCAATACCGAGGCCAATCTGCGCTTTGCCCTGTTCAGCGATTTTTCCGACGCGCCATCCGAGCACATGCCTGAAGACGCCGAATGGCTGGAACTGGTGGCGCGCCATATCGCGGAACTGAATCGACGTCACGGCGCCGGCCTTTTTTTCTGGTTCAACCGCGAACGCCGCTGGAGCGAGAGTGAAGGGCGCTGGATCGGCTGGGAAAGAAAGCGCGGCAAGCTCGAACAACTGAATCGCTTCCTGGCGGGAGACGCGGACAGCGCGAGCCTGCTGCGCGCCGGAGACGCCGCGCGCCTGCGCAATATCAGGTTTGTCGTCACGCTCGACGCCGATACCCAGTTGCCGATGAATAGCGCGCGGCGCATGGTGGAAACACTCGCCCATCCGCTGAACCGCCCGCATCTGGCGGCCGATGCGCGCCGCGTGGCGCGCGGTTACGGAATCATACAGCCGCGCGTTTCGACGAGTTTGCCGAGCGCCATGGCGACGTTGTTCGCGCGCTGCTTCACCAACCCGACCGGCACCGATCCGTATTCGCACGCGGTGTCGGATGTTTATCAGGATCTGGCCGGCGAAGGAAATTATCACGGCAAGGGCATCTACGATCTCGAAGCGTTTCATCGCGTGCTGTCCGGACGCTTTCCGGAAGCGCATCTTCTGAGCCACGATCTTCTCGAAGGATCTTTCGTTCGCGTCGGCCTCGCCAGCGATATCGAATTGTTCGATCAATTTCCGGCCGATTACCAGACGTATGCGAAGCGCCAGCATCGCTGGATCCGCGGCGACTGGCAGATTGCGGATTGGCTGCTGCGTTCGGTACCGAACGCCAGCGGCCGCGAGCGTAATCCGCTGTCCGCCTTCAATCGCTGGAAGATTCTGGATAATCTGCGCCGCTCTCTCGTGCCGATAGCATCGCTCGCGTTGTTGCTGTGCGGCTGGCTGCTGACCGCCCTGCCCGGGTTATGGAGCGCTGTCGTCGCCACGGTGTTTCTGCTGCCGCCGTTTCTTGCGGCGCTCAACGGACTCGCGAGGCCGGCGACCCTGACCTTGGCCCGCTGGCGCGATAGCGGCCGCGATCTTTTACGCGCTTTGGCTACACTGGCGCTGTTGCCGCATCAGGCGGTGATCGCGCTCGACGCCATCGTGCGCGTCGGGCATCGGCGTCTTGTCAGTCATCGCCTGCTATTGCAATGGGATAGCGCGCAAACCATCGAGCGCCGCACGCGCGGCCGGCAATACGAGTTCCTGCTGAAAATGGCGTGGGCAACGACGGCTGCAGCCGTGATCGCGTTCCAGATCAACCTGAGTCAGGCGGGGATGCAATTCGGGATGCAGGTCTTCGCCCTGCTGTGGCTGGTCGCGCCATTGATCGTCATCGGATCGAGCCGGCGCGCGTGGCGCCCTCCGGCGCAACCGATCACCGCGGCCGACCGCCGCATGCTGCGCCTGGTCGCGCGCCGCACCTGGCGTTATTTCGATGATTTCGTCAATGCGGAAAGCAACTGGCTGCCTCCCGACAATTACCAGGAATTCATGCTCGCCGAAATCGCGCAGCGCACGTCGCCGACCAATATCGGATTTGGTTTGCTCGCCAACCTTGCGGCACGCGATTTCGGCTATATCACGACCGACGATGCACTGGCGCGAACCGGAGCGACGCTGGATACGCTCGCCAGGCTCGAACGCTTCGAAGGTCATTTGCTGAACTGGTACAACACCGCGACTCTGGAACCGCTGCACCCGCGGTATATCTCGATGGTCGACAGCGGCAATTTGCTGGCGGCGTGCTGGACCGTGCAGCAGGGATACGAACAATTACTGAACGGCCCGGTGGTAGCGCCTTCCGCGCTGGCCGGGCTGGCCGATGTTCTGGCGTTGATCGCTGAATCGGGCGCTGCATCGGGCGGTGATTCGGCCAATGAGTCGGACGCAGCGGATGCGCGGTCCGCGGAGATCGAGGCATTGCACGCGGCTACCGCGATGCCGCGTCAGCCGCTCGAAGAAATCGTGCGCCGCATTGCGCTGGCAACGGTTCATGCGGAAACGCTTGCTGGTTCGGCCGATGCAGCCGCTTACTGGCCGCAACAACTGGTCCGCCAGGCAAACGCCTGGCGAGCGGCGATCGGACAATACCTGCCATGGGTGCAAGTGCTGGCCGAGCCGCCGCCCGAGGGCCTGCTGACGCTGGGCAGCGGTGCGCACGAATGGCGGCGGCGCGCGCTGGCCGCGCAGCCGTCGCTGCGCATGCTGGCGAGCGGTAATATTCCCGGCACCGGTCCGCTGCTCGCGCTGCACATGCGGGCGGAAGAACTCGGCGTTCCACAAACAGCGCGCGATTGGCTAGATCGGCTGGCCGCGGCGGTCGCC
>JACDAM010000057.1 GCA_013695435.1 Burkholderiales bacterium
TCATGACCCACATCAGCATGTGCGTGATCTCGGGCATCAGGCCGGCGAAATCCCAGAACGTATCGTGTGCGGAGCCCGCTTGGGGCATGCCGTGGTGCGGCTCCGGCTTGACCGCGTGCACGAGGTCCGGGAATTTCATCGCGTCCTGGATGAAGAAGATCGGGATGTTGTTGCCGACCAGGTCCCAATTGCCTTCGTCGGTGTAGAACTTGACCGCGAAACCGCGTACGTCGCGCGCGAGGTCAGTCGAGCCACGCTCGCCGACCACGGTGGAAAAGCGCACGAACAACGGCGTGCGTTTGCCGGCTTCGGCGAAGGGCGCCGCCATCGTCAGGTCGGAAAGGTCTTCGTAGCTTTCGAAGTAGCCGTGCGCGCCTGAGCCTCGCGCATGCACGACGCGCTCGGGAATGCGCTCGTGATCGAAATGCGTGATCTTGTCGCGCAGAATGAAATCTTCGAGCAAGGTCGGTCCGCGCAGGCCCGCCTTCAGCGAGCTCTGGTTATTCGCGATCTTCACGCCGAGGCTCGTCGTCAGCGCCTGGCCGCCGGAATCGACGCGCACATGGTCGAGCGGCGCGTTGGCCGGATTGATGCCCTGCGGCGGAGTTCCCGCGCCGACTTTGTCCGATGCCGTCGTCTCGCTGACCGTGCTTGCCGACACCGTTGGATCGGATGGCTCGACTGTCGTACCTTCAGGCGGCGCCAGCGCGGCGTCGCGCCCGTGCTCCGCGGCCTTGTTCGCGTTATACGGCATGGCCGCTGACAGCGCCTGAGTCGCCGTCATCTTGTCGGCCAGAATCCTTTCCCGTGCCGCATCGCGCGGCGGCGCGCCCTTCGTTTTCGGTGCGGGTCGAGAGGGCAGTTCGGTGTCGCTACTCACTGCGGAAGGAGTCGATGGACCGGCCATCGTGTTCTTAGCGAAAGCCGAAGCTGTCGCGCTCTGGTCGCCTTTGCTCGGCGAACTGCGTTTACTGCCAGTCGTTTTCTTGATAGCCATGGAAATCCTTTCAGGGGGAGTTTTAAGAGCGAGGCGGAGGAACGCATCGCCGCCGGAATCTATGCGACGACACTCGAAGCAATGAAACTCTAAAGCAAAAAAGCCGCTCGTGGCAGCCTTTTTGGAAATTCTGACCTTATCGATGGCGGAATATACATCGTGACTTCAAAACCGGAAGCGCCGCTTCGACGCGCGCACGAATCACCTCGCCAACCAGGCAGCCGCCAGAATGAATCACAACCGCTGCATCAGTGATCCAGCGCGAGGTTTTTCGTAACGCTGAGACTTCCGCTGATTTATTTGACAGTGCATGGCTCTCGCTACGGCGACGGCAACTTCGGCGCAGTGCCTGATTGGCTGGCTTCGTCTTCACGGAAGTTGCGCGGCAGGCGATTGTGGATCGCGGTCGCCGCGATCGCGGCATGTCCGAGCGCAACGCTGATCTGGTTGAGCCCACTGACGACGTCGCCTATTGCATACAAGCCATCGACGGTGCTCTGCTGCTTGTCGTCGACGATCAGTTCATCGGCATCGTCCACCCGTGCGCTGAGCGCGATGGCGAGCTGCGATTGTGCGTCGCCGCCGAGCACCGGGTACACGGTGCCGAAGTGGTGGCTGTCGCCGTCGTCGAAACCGATCGTACAGCCGCCGTTCTGGTCGTAGTGCAGCATGCGTGAAGCCGGCAGGACCGCCACGTGCGCATCACGCGCAAGCGCCGCGCATTCGCTCGAGGGCTCGCCCGGGTCGGAGCGGACGACCGCGACCCGTCGCGAAAACGTGCGCAGGAACAACGCATGGCCGATCGCCTCGTCGGCCGGGCCGTATACCGCGAGAGCTTCGTCGCTGGCCTCATAGCCATCGCAGACGGCGCACAGGCGTATCGCGCCTGCGGCGATTGCCCGGTCGAGCGCATCCGCGGAGCCGTCGACTGGCGGCATACGGTCGACGATGCCGGTGGCGAGCAGCACATGGCGCGCGCGATAGGGCCGGCTCTGGTCATCGATCGCCACGAAATGGTCGCCGTCGCGTTGCAGCGTGGCGATGCGTCCGGCTGTAATCTGCGCGCCGTAACCTTCGGCTTGCGAGCGTAATTTTTCCAGCAACTCGGCCCCGGCGACGCCGAACGGAAACCCGGGGCAATTATGACTGCTCGGAATCCAGCGCGCGCGGCTGGCGCCGACATCGACCACGGCGATGCAGCGATGAAAGCGTGTGAGATAGGTCGCCGCGACGAGTCCCGCCGGGCCGGCGCCGACTATCAGGGCGTCGAGGATGTCGTCGCTGGCCATGGATCGGTATGATTTCTACGACCGTTGTTCACCGGACTTACGGAGAACGACTGAAGGGTGGTTGATAGTTAAGATCCGCATGCGGTCTCGCTTCATTGTAGAAGTGAAACCCGTGGGTAGGCGCTGGGCTTCCGTGCTCACGTTATCTGCTCCGATCAATGCCTCGTCCACTGTAGCATCTATCCCGCTGTGCGAATTTTGTGGACCGCCTCATTACGCCACCGCCCGCAACGACTCTTCAAATACTGCCCGGTATAGCTTTGCGGCTTCCGGGCGATGTCATCGGGCGATCCTGTCGCGATGATCTGGCCGCCGCCATCGCCGCCTTCCGGCCCCAGATCGATGATCCAGTCGGCAGTCTTGATAACGTCGAGATTGTGTTCGATGACGACGACGGTGTTGCCGTGATCGCGCAACCGGTGCAGCACCTTGAGCAAGAGATCGATGTCCTGAAAATGCAGGCCGGTGGTCGGTTCATCGAGAATATACAGCGTGCGGCCGGTATCGCGTTTCGACAATTCCAGAGATAGTTTTACGCGTTGCGCCTCGCCGCCCGATAACGTTGTCGCCGATTGCCCCAGCGTGATGTAGCCCAGGCCGACGTCGAGCAGGGTTGCGAGCTTGCGCGAAACGACCGGCACTGCGCTGAAAAATTCCGCTGCGTGCTCGACCGTCAGCTGCAGCACTTCGTGGATATTCTTGCCCTTGTACTGAATTTCGAGCGTCTCGCGGTTGTAGCGCTTGCTGTGGCAGACGTCGCACGGCACGTAGATATCCGGCAGGAAGTGCATTTCGACTTTGAGCACGCCGTCGCCCTGGCACGCTTCGCAGCGCCCCCCTTTGACGTTGAACGAAAACCGCCCGGGCCCATAGCCGCGGCTGCGCGATTCGGGAACGCGCGCGTAAAGGTCGCGCACCGGGGTGAACAGACCGGTGTACGTCGCCGGATTCGAGCGTGGGGTTCGACCGATCGGGCTTTGATCGACGCTCACGACCTTGTCGAAGAATTCGAGTCCGGCAATCGATTCGTGCACCGCCGCCTCCGCGGTGCTACCGTACAAATGGCGCGCAATCGCGTTGTACAAGGTGTCGTTGATCAATGTCGATTTGCCGGAGCCCGAAACGCCGGTGACGCAGACAAACAGGCCGACCGGCAATTCGAAATCGACGCTTTTCAGATTGTTGCCCTGCGCGCCCTTGATCCGCAGCAGGCGTTTGCGATCCGGCTTGAGGCGCAATCGCGGCATAGAAATCGTGCGTTTGCCCGACAGGTACTGGCCGGTCAGCGATTCGGGATTGCGGCTGACTTCCTGCGGCGTGCCTTCGGCGACCACGCGGCCGCCGTGTTCGCCGGCGCCCGGCCCCATATCGACGACGTAATCGGCCGCGAGAATTGCGTCGTAATCGTGCTCGACGACGAGCACGCTGTTGCCGATATCGCGCAATCGGCGCAAGGTCGCAAGCAGCCGCTCGTTATCGCGCTGGTGGAGGCCGATCGAGGGCTCGTCGAGCACGTACATGACGCCGGTCAGTCCCGAGCCGATCTGGGAAGCTAAGCGAATCCGCTGTGATTCGCCGCCGGACAGCGTATCGGCGGAACGGTCGAGCGACAGATATTCGAGGCCGACGTTGTTCAGAAATTGCAGCCGGCTGACGATCTCCTTGACGATACGTTCGGCGATCGCGCGCCTGGTGCCGCTCAACTCCATCTGCTCGAAAAATGCCGACGCCTGCTTCAGCGGCAATGCCGACAATTCGTAGATCGTCTTGCCGGCCATGCGCACATGGCGCGCTTCCAGCCGCAGCCGCGTGCCGCCGCATTCCGGACACGGCTGGCTGTTCAGATAGCGCGCCAGCTCCTCGCGCACCGTCATCGAATCGGTTTCGCGATAGCGCCTTTCCAGATTCGGAACGATGCCCTCGAAGGTGTGCGAACGCCGGTGGCTCTTGCCGCGCTCGCCGAAATACAGGAAGTCGATTTTCTCGCGCCCGCTGCCGTGCAGGGCGATGTTCTGAACATTCTCCGGCAGCTTTTCGAACGGCGTATCGAGATCGAAATCGTAGTGGCTGGCCAGGCCCTGCAGCATCTGAAAATAGAAATGGTTGCGCCGATCCCAGCCGCGGATCGCGCCCGACGCCAAGGTCAGATGCGGAAACGCGACGATGCGTTTTGGATCGAAAAACGTGATCGCGCCGAGGCCATCGCAGCGCGGACACGCGCCCATCGGATTGTTGAACGAGAACAGACGCGGCTCGAGTTCCGGCAGCGAATAGCTGCAGATCGGGCAAGCGAATTTGGCCGAAAACAAATGCTCGGCGCCGCTATCCATTTCGACCGCCAGCGCGCGGCCTTCGGAATGGCGCAGCGCGGTCTCGAACGATTCGGCGAGGCGCTGTTTGATTTCTTCGCGCACCTTGATGCGGTCGATGACGACTTCGATCGTATGCTTCCTGGTTTTTTGCAGCTTCGGCACTTCATCAATTTCATGGACCGCGCCGTCGATGCGAACGCGCACGAAACCCTGCGCGCGCAACTCATCGAACAGTTCGACCTGCTCGCCCTTGCGGCCGACGATCAGCGGCGCCAGGATCATCAGCCTGGTATCGGCCGGCAATTGCAAGACGTGATCGACCATTTGCGACACGCTCTGCGCCTGCAAACTCACGCCATGCTCTGGGCAATGCGGCTCGCCGGCGCGCGCAAACAGCAGCCGCAGGTAATCGTGAATTTCGGTCACGGTGCCGACCGTCGAGCGCGGATTATGGCTGGTCGCTTTCTGCTCGATCGAAATCGCCGGGCTCAAGCCCTCGATCGAATCGACATCGGGCTTTTCCATCAATTGCAGAAATTGCCGCGCATAAGCCGACAGCGATTCGACATAGCGGCGCTGGCCTTCGGCATACAGGGTATCGAACGCCAGCGACGATTTGCCCGAGCCCGACAAGCCGGTAATCACAACGAGTTTGTTGCGCGGCAGATCGAGGCTGATGTTCTTCAGATTGTGGGTGCGCGCCCCACGAATGCGGATGCTGTCCATGCCGGGATGTGGTACGGGTAACCCGTCACTATACGAAAGTTTCCGCGGTTTTCCCAACCCTGATTTCCTTTAAACTATGATGGTCGGACGCCGCGAAATGCGGCGAGGCACTTTTGACCAACAACAGCGGATTTGATTGCGGGAGATTTCATGGCATCGGTAAATAAAGTCATTTTGGTCGGCAACCTCGGTCGCGATCCGGAAACGCGCTACACCGCCGACAACGCCGCGATCGCCAATATCAGCGTCGCCACGACCGACACTTGGAAGGACAAAAGCGGTGAAAAGCAGGAGCGCACCGAATGGCATCGCGTCGTGTTTTTCGGCAAGCTCGCCGAAATCGCCGGCGAATACCTGAAGAAAGGCTCGCAGGTTTACGTCGAAGGCTCGCTGCGCACGCGCAAATGGCAAGACAAGGAAGGCCAGGAAAAATACACGACCGAAATTGTCGCCGACCGCATGCAAATGCTCGGCAGCCGCAGTGGCGCGGGCGATCGCAGCTTGGACGGCAATGTTGGCGAACCGACGCGCCCCTCGTCCAACGCCAACGCCGGAGCCAGCAAAGGTAAGCCCGCGACGAAGAGCAGCGGCTTCGACGATCTCGACGACGATATTCCGTTCTGACGATCGACCATGGTCGCAGGCTTGCCGAGACCGCTTGCGGTCAAGGATTACGGCACGCTCAGGGACGAATATCAGCTTTACTGCGACATGTGCGAAACGTGGCCGCCGTTCAAAGGCAACGTCGCTTACTACCTAAAAGAAGCTAAAGCACGGACGGCCGTTTTACGAAGACGTTGCGCGGCAAACCGGCGTTCGGTGGGTTTCGTCGGCGTCATCCACGGCATGGAATGCGGCTTCGATTTCGGCGCGCATTTGCGCAACAGCGATTGGCTCACCGCGCGCACGGTGCAAGTACCAGCCGGCCGTCCGGCATCCGGCTGCGCGCGTCAAACAACCCTCGTTCGAGCCGCACCGCTTGCGCGGCTACGCCCTGGTGACCAGTCCGTGTGTAATCGCGATGCCGCGTCAAGGGATGCTGCACAACTCGCGCTGCGTTAGCCATCAGGTGCATGTACCAACAGGTATAGGATGTTCGAAAGATCCAGAGATCGTTTCGATGATGAACCAACGCTGAAACAATCGGTGCAGACCTGCATTCCGTTTTACAACCACACTCGTTTACTCGGCACTCAACCACGTCTCGCCGGCGAAGTTCGAACGCTTGGCTCAACGATGAGGTTCCAACTAAATCAGGGGAATATCCACGCGCGAAAAGCGGCGCGTCTCGCAAGTTAGGCGATAGGGGATTGCATGGTCAAAAAGCTTCAGATACCAGGCAACGAAGCGGCGGCCTCGACCAGAGCCGTCAAAGCGGCTGAGCTTGGCGAAGTAGAAGATCTGCCGATCGAGTTCGAGGTGCAGAAAGTCGTCGATGTCGCGGACGCGCGCGATGCGGGCGAGCAGGTGCTTGTGCCTTTGGAGCCGTTGCAGCCTGCGGAAGCGCGTGTCGCCGGTCAGATCGCCGAAGTCGAGTTCGATGACGGCATCAAGCTGTGGATGCGCATAGGCTCCCTGTATCGCGATTTTGGCGCGACGCGTGCGCGTGGCGCGACGCCGTCGCCCGAGGATGACGTGTGGGCGATCGCGCGCGATGTCATCAAGCCTGCGAGCACCCGCGCTGGCGCGCGCGATGTCCAGCGTCAGACCGCTATCCGTCGCGTCACGATTTACAAGTGGCAGCGGTCCGAACCCGCATCCCCGCAAGTCGCGCCCGCGCCTCCCGTCAGGCCAGCGAGCCGGGGTCTGGCGAAAGACCTGCTGGAAGGCGCGGTCGAAGAGGGTTTGAGCGGCCTCGCCGCGGGCTTTATCGCCGACCGTATCGCCGACAAGGTTGGTCGCAAGGCGGAAAAATTCCGCCACGGCGCTTATCCGCTGGGGCTTTATAAACTGAATCTCGAAGGTGATCTCGCGCCGGAGCAGGCAAAAGATTTCGGTTCCGGCGATGACGCCGCGCCAATCCTGTTATTCATCCACGGCACCATGTCGAGCTTTCAGGGCAGCTTCGGCAGCCTGTGGCAAACCGCGGCCGGCGCGAGCGCGCGCAAGGATTTCGCGCGCCACTATCGCCACGCCTATGCGCTGCAGCATTACACGCTGACCGAAAGCCCGATCGACAACGCGCTGCAGCTTGCGCGCGCTCTGCCGCAGGGCACGAGGCTGCATCTCGTGACCCATTCGCGTGGCGGCTTGGTCGGCGACCTTTTGTGCCTCGGTCAGCGCGAGCCGTGGACGGCAGCGGGCGCCAGCCTGTTCGCCAGCGATGACAAACGCATAGACGCCGAATACAAGCGGCAGGAAGTGAATCTGCGCGAGCTGTTCGCCCTGCTCGAAGCGAAACAAATCCGCGTCGAGCGCTACGTGCGCGTCGCGTGCCCATCGCGCGGCACCACGCTGGCATCGCGCCGCCTCGATCGCTGGCTGTCGATATTCAAACTGCTCGGCGATGTCGTGCCGGCGGCCGGGCTGCCGCTCAAATTTTTGCTCGCGTTGATCGCCGAGCATGAAGACCCGAGCACGCTGCCAGGTCTCGAAGCGCAAACGCCGGGCTCGCCGCTGATACGCACGCTGAACCTGCCGCAGCTCAAGGTGCGCGCCGACCTGACGGTGATCTCCGGCGACACCGAAAGCAGCGGCTTTCTCGGGCGCATCAAGGAACTCGCGCTCGATCAGTTTTTCGACGATGAGTCCGACATCATCGTCAATACCGGAGCGATGTATGGCGGTTTGGCGCGCGTCGATGGCGGACGCTTCCACCTCGAACGCGGCGCTGCCGTCAATCACTTCGCTTACTTCGACAATGTCGCAAGCGTGCGCAAGCTCGCTGAAGGCCTGCTGCGACTCGACGGTTCGCAAGCCGGATTTCAGCCGATCAGCGAAGCGAAGCAAAAGGAGCCGATCGCGCGCGCGGTTCTGCAGCGCGCGGCACCGGGGCCGCGGCCGGCGGTTTTCATCCTGCCCGGCATCATGGGCAGCCATTTGTCGATCGATGACAAGCGCATATGGCTGGCGATCGGCCAGCTCATGCTGGGCGGCTTGGGCGATCTCGAATTGAATGGCGCCGACGTGAAGGCCGATCCGTATCTCGAAGACTATTACGAGGAGCTCGCCGAATACCTGGCGCAGACTCACGAGGTCGTGCGCTTTCCATACGATTGGCGGCGCTCGGTGATGGAAGCGGGTGAGCGGCTCGCTGCCGCCATCGCCGGCAAGCTCGACCAGCTCGCCAGCGTCGACCAGCCGGTACGCATCGTCGCGCATTCGATGGGCGGCCTGGTCGTGCGCGCGATGATTGCCCGTCATAACGATATCTGGCGGCGAATGATTGCCCATCCGCGCAGCCGCTTCGTCATGCTCGGCACGCCGAACGGCGGCTCGCACGAAATCGTGCGTCTGCTGACCGGGCGCGCGACGACGCTGCACAATCTTGCGCTGCTCGATCTGAGACGCGGCGCCCGCGGTCTGCTCAAAATCATTTCCGGCTTTCCCGGTGTTCTTGAACTGTTGCCGATCGTGAACAACTTCGAGTGCTTCGACCCGCAATTCTGGAAGGACCTCAGACGAAACGACGAGGACCAGCGTTTTTCGTGGCAACCGCCGAAAGATGCCGATCTGCGCCAGGCGCGCAATGCGCGCCAGGAAATGGAAAAGGTTGCGCTCAGTTCGGAACGGACCGTGTATGTTACCGGCGCCGCCGCGGCGACTCCTGTCGGTTATCGCCTGCAAACCGAATTCGACTACGACGGCGTGCGCAGTCATTGGCAAACCCTCGTGTTCGAAGCGAATGGACTCGGCGATGGCCAGGTGCCATGGCAAACCGGCATCCCGGCCGGCATCAAGGCGTGGTATCTCGACGATGTCGTACACGGCGAGTTGCCCGCGCATGCGCCGGCGTTTCCCGCGTACGTCGAACTGCTCGAGACGGGCAACACGAGCCGGCTGTCGATGACGCCGCCGGCAGGCGCGCGCGCGACCGCCGCGAGCCCGGCATTCGATATGCCGCTCGAGCTTCCGCCGAATCTGCCCGATGAGCGCGATCTCGCCGCGAGCGTGGTGGGCGGCAGGCCGCCGCGCAGGGTGAGGGCGCCTTTGCGTTTGCCGAAGGCCAAAGTCTCTATCACGCACGGCGATCTGGTATTCGCGCGCTATCCGGTTGCCGTCGGCCATTATCGCGGCGACACCATCGTCAGCGCCGAAGCCTATCTCGATCGCGCGCTCGATCATCAACTGCGCAATCGCAGCCGGCTCGACCTCTATCCGGGCGCGCTCGGAACTTTTGAGGCGTTTCTGCAAACCGACCGCTATCGAAAACCGGGCGGCGCCATCGTCGTCGGCCTGGGACAGGTCGGTGAGCTCTCGCCGGGCCGCCTCGCCTCGGGGTTTGCCAGTGCGGCCTTGAGCTATGCGCTGCAGGTCAAGGAATGCCCGGACGACCGCTTCGGCGGCGCGGCCGGCGTGCCGCGTCACGCACGCATCACGAGCCTGTTGATCGGCACCGGCGCTGCCGGCATCGCGGTGCGCGATTCGATCGCCTCGATTCTGCGCGGAGTCGCGGCCGCCAACCGACGCCTCGACGAAATCGGCTTGAGCAGCGAGGTCTGGATAGACGAGATCGAATTCATCGAGCTTTATCAGGACATCGCGATCGGCGCCGCGAGCGCGCTCGAAAGCACGCTGCTGGATGGCGAGCTCAGCGGATACTTCATCTGCCCCGAGCGCTGTATCTGCGAGGGACCGGGCGGACGGCGGCGCGCACTGTTCGACAGCTCTCCGGAATGGTGGAGCCGGCTCGAAATCGTATACGACAAAAAGCGCGACGAGCTGCGCTTTATTTCGCTGACCGATCGCGCGCGCGCCGAGGAGACGCTGGTCGCCGGCCAGCGGCTGCTCGCCGATGATTTCATCCGCCGCTCGATCCGCGAAACGCGCTTCGACCGCGACATCTCGCGCACCTTGTTCGAAATGCTGGTTCCCAATCGTCTGAAGGAAACGGCGCCGAATCAGGACAAGCTGGTGCTGATCGTCGATGACGTTTCCGGCAGCTATCCGTGGGAATTGCTCGAAGACCGCTGGAGCTTCGGCGGCAAACCGGTCGCCGTCATGTCGGGGATGCTGCGCCAGCTCAAGACCGCGGTGTTCCGCGAGCGGCCGGCGATGCCGTTCATGAATAACGCTTACGTTGTCGGCAACCCGGTACTGCCCGCGGGGGAGTTGCCCGGCGCGGAAAGGGAAGCCATTGCCGTCGCCGATTTCCTGCACAAGCACGGTTTCGCCGTCACGCGGGAAATCCATAGCGGCGCGGCCGATATTCTGGCCGGCTTGCACGCCGAGGGTTACCGCGTGCTGCATCTGGCGGGCCACGGCGTGCACGAGATCGAGATCGATGAACAGATGCCGGGCCCTTGCGCTTTGTGCGAACAACCGCTGCCGAAAACCGCAAAGAAAATATCGGGCATGGTGATCGGCAAGGGTATTTTCCTGACCCCGGGCGACGTCGAACAGATGCGCTACGTGCCGGAACTCGTTTTCATCAACTGCTGCCATCTGGGCAATCTCGGAAGCGCGGCCGACGCGACTTCGTGGACGCGCTACAGCGCGCTCGCCGCCAATCTCGGCGCACAATTCATACGCATGGGGGTGAAAGCCGTGGTGGCGGCCGGCTGGGCGGTCGACGACAGCGCCGCCGAAACTTTCGCCATTTCACTGTACACGCATCTGTTCGATGCGGATCGTTTCGGCGACGCGGTGCGCGCCGCGCGCGAGGAGACTTTCGACAAGCACGGCGCGACCAACACTTGGGGCGCTTATCAATGTTATGGCGATCCCTCCTACCGACTGCGCTTGCCGCGCGATACCGAAAGCCAGCGCACACCGGGCCCCTACGTTTCGCCCGCGCAGGTCGTGATCGATCTCGACAATCTCACAAGCAGGGCGCGCAGCACGGGCGGCAAGATCAAGGATGCGCAGGCGATCGAGCAGGCAGTGAAAAAACAGCGCAACGATTGGCTCGAGCGCGCCGAGGTCGCGGCGGCGCTTGGTATCGCCTATGGGGAATTGGGGGCGTTCGAAGACGCGATCGCGCATCTCGGCGTCGCGCTTCATGCCGGCAAGGCCGAGATCACCGTGCGCGCGATCGAGCAGCGTGCGAATTTCAAGAC
The DNA here is from genome assembly GCA_013695435.1 of Burkholderiales bacterium. Classification (NCBI taxonomy): domain Bacteria; kingdom Pseudomonadati; phylum Pseudomonadota; class Betaproteobacteria; order Burkholderiales; species Burkholderiales bacterium. The sequence goes on from JACDAM010000057.1 coordinate 11,543, forward strand.
TCGCCTGGCAGTCGCGAATGTACGCAAAGCAAAAAACGCAAGCGAGCGCCATGATGCGACACAGCTTATCGACGATGCGATCGCCGACCTCAATCGTCTCAATGAGTGGGACGACTGGGGCACGTCGATCGAGCGCCTGAACCTGCTGGGATCGTCTTACAAGCGCAAGGCGCAAATCGCCGCTGCGAGCGCCGGCTCAGGCGCGCGCTCTCGACGGCAGGCGGCCAATGCGCGCGGGCAAGCGCTCAGGAAGATGGCGGATTATTACCGGAAGTCGCACGAGAAAGTCCAGGAAAAAGACTGCCGCAAATTCGACCCGTACCCGCTCCTGAACTGGCTGACCGCTGAAGTATTGCTGGCGTGGCCCGCTCTGCCGGAGAAAAAGAAAATGAAGGAAATCGAAGGCTGGCTCGAGCAAGTCAAGGCCTACGCCGAAAAGGAAAACGAACCCCGCGATTTCTGGAACAGCATTGTCAGCGCAGACTGTGATCTCTTGCGAGCGCTCGTCGGCCAAACACTGGTTGAGGATAAGGACAACATCATAAAAGCGTTCGTCGGCGCGAGGCGAGGCGGCAGTCCGCGCGAACTCGGTTCCGCGCGCGAGCATCTGGATTTCATCGCTGAAATTCTGGCGAGCGCGGATGACGGGATGAACGAGCAGGCGCTGGCGCTGCGCGAGATCGCGGAGCGCCTGGCGAATCTGCCAAACTGAGTCAGGCGGATCGAAACTGAGGCGGATGGGCATAAGTTCCATGCACGGCCTTCTGATCGCCGATAACAGCGCCGCGCTGGGCTATCTGCGCAGTCCCGGCGGCGCGGTACTGGCGCTCGATCTCACCCACGGCAACGTTCTTTGGAGAACGAAAGCTGCCGCATGGCCATTGCTGGCGTTGCCCGACAAACTCATCGGCGCGCGCAGCCCGGTTCCGCACGCGCTTGCGATCGTTGTGCTGGAAGCATCGAGCGGACGCGAAGTGCGCATCTCGAAACCGCTGTTATTGCCCGAATGGGTGGAAGTGTCGCCGACGAACGAAAGCGTATTCAGCTTGCGCGCATGGGGGGAGGACGACATTGTGGAAGTGCATTGGCACGCGCATGCCCGCTATCGAGGGGGCGCCGCGCCGAACGCGCGCGTGCTCGAAGCCGGTAAGCGCGATGCGCAGGGCGCGTTCCAATTCGACCTCGCTAGCGGCGAAATCGCGGTGATCCCGGCAGCCGCGGGACGAGGCGCGAGACTTGCCGAGGCGCCCGCTGCTTCGCCGGCGGTTGCGGCCGAATCCGATGTGATCGAACAACACGATATCGGAAGCCGGTGCTTCCAGCTTGTCGCGCCAGCCGGCGAAACGAGTGAACTGCTCGTGCGTGCGGTTGATGTGAGGAGCGGACAAACGTTATGGGAGACAGCCGTCGGGGAGGTGTCGTCGCGCCGGCCGCGCCCGCCGCGGCCGTAAAAAAAAGGAGTATGCGAGCGCGTCGCGCGCCTTGAGCGCATATGGTTTGTATCAGCCTGTGTTACGGAAAGGAGATCGATCATGGCATTGTCGGATGAACGATTGGCGAAAGAAAAAAACATCAGCGTCGAGCAAGTTCGGTTGTTGAGACAATCGCGCGGAACGACGAATGAAACGCTGGAACAACTGCCGGAAAATGCGGTAAGACGCGCGGTCCGCCGCTTGAACTATCCCGATCTGCCGCGTGCGCGTCACGCGTTTCGCGTCGCGCAGGCAAAAAGCGAGGACGGCCATGTTCCGCCGAATGCGCTTGGCAAGGCGCTGAAGGAACTGCGCGCCATGCGCGCGAAGGCGACCGGTAAACTGGCCATTGCCGGCGTTCCGACCGAACGCGTCGTCCGACCGCGCGGCCTGATCGCCCGCACCGCCGGCTTGAGCCGAACCGCCTGGCAATGGCTGGGCCCGGGCAATATCGGCGGTCGCACGCGAGGCGTCGTCGTTCATCCCACGGAGCACGACCGCATCTGGGCGGCCAGCGCCGGCGGCGGCATATGGCATACCGCCGATGGCGGCGCGCACTGGGAGCCAGTCGATGACTTGATGGCGAACCTCGCCGTGGCGTGCCTGACTATGGATCCCAAAAATCCCGCCGTCATGTACGCCGGCACCGGCGAAGGCTTTTCTAATGTCGATGCAATCCGCGGCGCGGGCGTATTTCGCACGCTGGACGGCGTCGTCTGGAAGCAGCTTCCCGCAACAGCGACCGCCGATTTCAATGCCGTCAACCGGCTTGCCGTTTCGAAAACCGGCAAAGTCGTGCTGGCCGCGACCAACAATGGACTTTTTCGCAGCAGCGATTCGGCGCGTACTGCCTGGACCAAAGTTCTCGACGCGCCGGTCGCCGATGTCCGGTTTGATCCGAAATCGAGCACGCGCGCGATCGCGGGCGGCCTCGATAATGGCGAGGCCTGGTACAGCAACAACAGCGGACGTAACTGGACGCTGGCCGCGCACACAGGCGCCTGGAAAGGGCGCGTCGAACTTTGCTATGCGGCGAAAAGCTCGAAAATCGTCTATGCCTCGGTGCAGATGGAGCACGGAGAAATCTGGCGCTCGAGCGACGCCGGCCGCACCTATCAGCGGCGCGCGACCCAAACCGCCGATAATCGCGCTGCACTCTACCTCGGCGATCAGGGCTGGTATGACAACGCCATCTGGGCCGGTGATCCGACCGACGAAAACCTCGTCGTCGCGGGCGGCATCAATCTCTGGCGCAGTGACGATGGCGGCGCTACGCTGCGCGAAATCAGCACCTGGTGGGAGAACGGGTCGGCGCACGCCGATCATCACGCCATCGTCTCGCACCCCGCTTATGACGGCGTCAATAATCGCACGGTGTTCTTCGGCAACGACGGCGGCATTTACCAGGCTGGCGATATTCGTGCGGTCGGCTCGGAGGCGCAGCCGCCTTATGTGAATGGATGGACCGAGCTGGTGAACAACTATGGCGTGACGCAGTTCTACGGCGGCGCCGGCAACGCGGCGAGCGGAAAGATTATCGGCGGCGCGCAGGACAACGGCACGATCTGTTTCGATCCGGCGCGGGGAACCGAGCAATGGGCGACGATTTTCGGCGGCGATGGCGGCTGGTGCGCGGCCGACCCGTCGGATCCGAAAGTGTTTTATGGCGAATATGTCTTTCTTAATATCCACCGCAATACCGACGGCGGCACCACCGACGATACGCAAGGCAACCGCTACATCAGCGGGCAATTCTGGAATCCCTCGGCCGGCGATTGGCAATGGAAGCCGGCGCCATTTCGGATAAGCGATGTGATGAACTTCGATGCGCTGTTCATCGCGCCTTTCACGCTCGACCCGAATGAGCCGAAACGCCTGCTTGCGGGCGGACTCTCGCTGTGGCGCACGAACGACGCCAAAGCGCCGAACACGTTCACCAGCGGCCCGCAATGGCGCGCGATCAAACAGAGCGCCGGATCGAACATCAGCGCCATCGCCATCGCGAAAGGCAGTTCCGATGTCGTCTGGGTCGGCCATGAAGACGGCAAGGTGTTCCGGACCCTCGACGGCAGCGCTCTCCAGCCTTCGTGGCAGCGCATGGATAGCGCGGGCGCGAAGCCCCTGCAGGCACAGCGCTTCTGCACCTGTATCACCGTGGATCACGCCAGCAGCAAGGTCGTGTATGTCGCTTTCGGCGGCTATGAGAAAGCGAACATCTGGACGACGCGCGATGGCGGGCTCACGTGGACCAATCTGGGCGCGGCGTTGCCGGCGGCGCCGGCGCGAGCGATCGCCGTGCATCCGCGCCACTCCAATTTCATCTACCTCGGAACCGAGGTCGGCGTCTTCGCGAGCGAGAATAGCGGCGCGAGCTGGTCACCGACCAATGAAGGGCCGACCAATTGTTCGGTCGACGATCTATTCTGGATGGGCGAAACCCTGGTCTGCGCGACGCATGGGCGAGGCATGTTCAGGATCGATCTTTCCGGGGTGTAATCAAGCTGCGCCTGGCGCTACCAAAAGGAGGTGACATGTACACGTTGATTCGCGAAATTCCCCGCATGAGATTGCTGCGGGAACAATTGCCGGCGCTGGCCGGCGCCCTCTTGATTGCCGAAATGTTTTACAAGTTTCACAGCTTCACGCTCGAATGCGTGGCGTTCCTCGCGACCTGGTTTGTGCTCGACTGGTTGGTGAACCGGTGGTTCGAAAGGCCTATTGAATAGAGGGCGAGTTGAATGTCATTTCAACCGTCGTTTGATCTCGTCGTTGATCTCGGTAGACCATGCCCCATCATCGCCTAAATGTCGGTTCATTTCTCCGAGATCATTGGCCAGATGCTTGACTTTGGCGATGACGGCATCTTTCTTGAGGTCATCATCGCTGAGTCCATCCAGCCACCGTTTGAAGTTGTCATTGAGACTATTCAATAGCGGCTTGAATCCGTCATTGATCTCATCTAGCCAGCCGCCACCTCCGCCCAGCTCTCAGCGTACACGGCCTAAATCATTAGAGGTCTGTTTGAGACCCTCAGCCTCTTTTGCGGGAAGTGGGGGGAGTGCTGGCTGACGGCTGGACAAGACAAAGCGTGCTCGGTCGATTCAAGAAGTACACACGCCGTGACGAGTCGATTCCATAAATCTTCGTGCATCTTGCCTGCTAGGCTGGATCAATTCTCCTGCCATGCAGAGGTCGGTAAGAAAGCATTCACGTCTTCCACGTGAGGCCAGTACTTACTTGTAGAGGCAGTTCGTAAGGTGATTTGTGCGTGTAGCAGTTCCGCTGCGACGAGTAGCTTTGCTCGGTCTGCGGCGCGTTGCTCCCGCTTCCTTTCGAGGCAGAGTTCGGTCAACGGCGCCAGGAGCGCGCCGATGACTACCCCTCCCAGAGAGAACAGCCCCGTTGCAACCACTGGTTGAAGCTCTGTCATCATTACAGTTTATTGACAGGGACTCGGATAGTCGATAGTGACGAGTACCTGAAATCGATGGTGCGGCCCTGCGTTATCTGGTGGTCATTCCCGCGCAAGCGGGAATCCAGGGTTCATGCGCGGCAGCAGATTGGTGTCGAGGATGTGAACGTGCCCGGAAACTTTTTTTACCGTTTCGACCATGTGCTGGGCGCCGCCCGCGCCATCGCCGCTCTGGCGGTTCCATAGACAGATAAAGTGGAGCTTGTCGGCTCCGTATTGCAGGGCCGTGGAAAGCATCCACAGATTGTTGCGCTCGAACGGGTTCAGATCGCTTGCCGCCGGCTCGGTTTCGTCTGTCATGACGAGAAGCGAGGCGTGCGCATGCCGACAGACTTTCATGAACCGGTCGCGCCACGATGCGCCCGCGAAGACTACCGATTCTTCAATGAAGCGCGGCACGTCGAATGGCAGGTGCAATTCGAGCCGCAAGCCGCGCTCAAGACAAGCTTCCGCGAACAGCAGATCGCCGCCGCACGCGCCTGAGCATATCGCGAGATCATCGTTGCCAGCATCCAGTTCGTCGAGTTTTTGCGCGATCGCCTGCGCCGCGCCGGATTCCTTGTCGGGAGGAAAGCGCGGCTCGGCACGGTCTGGCGCATCGATCATGTGGCCGCTGAAAAGAAACACCTTGCGCGGCGGGGTCGAATCCTCGAACTCGCGCTTTTGCGCGGACCTCACAGAAGATGGCATATTGGCGGTTCAGAGATAATGGTTGCGGCGGACGAGCAACGATAGTCGCGTCAGTTTCGATTGTCGTTCCTCGTTCGCCCCGGATCAACTCGTGAAACAACTCGCATCGTCCAGAATACCGTCGTGAGAAACGCCGCCCGGCCAAACCAGTTCCACCTGCTGCGCGAACGGCGCTTCGCGCCTTTTTTCTGCACCCAGTTCCTCGGCGCGTTCAACGATAACGTTCACAAGAACGCCGTCGCGATTTTGCTCGCTTTCCACGCCGCGCAGTTGTCGAGCCTCAGTTCCAATACGCTCGTGAACATGAGCGCCGGGCTTTTCATCCTGCCATTTTTTTTGTTTTCGGCAACCGCCGGTCAGCTTGCCGACAAATACGAAAAGTCGCAGCTGATCCGTTACACGGTGATGCTCGAAATCGTCGTCATGACGATCGCCGCGTTTGGATTTTATCTGCAACAGGTATGGCTGCTATTGGTTGCATTGTTTCTCAGCGGAACGCAGTCGGCAATGTTCGGACCGGTCAAGTATGCGATTTTGCCGCAGCACTTGAGGACGGAAGAATTGATCGGCGGCAATGGCCTCGTGGAGATGGCGACTTTCGTCGCGATTCTGCTCGGTACTTTGCTCGGCGGGATTTTGATCGGGATGCAGCCAAACGGCACCACCTGGGTTTCGATCACGACGATCTCGGCCGCATGCCTCGGCTTCATCGTGAGCCGCGGTATTCCGCATTCACCGGCGCCGGCGCCCGCGCTCAGGATCAATTGGAATCCGCTGACCGAGACTATCCGCAACATCAAATTCACCCGAACCAATCGCACTGTTTTTCTGGTCATTCTCGGCAGCTCATGGTTCTGGTTTTATGGCGCCATGTTCGTATCGCAGTTTCCCAATTTGACGAAAGAGGTGATCGGAGGGAACGAACAGGTGGTCACCCTGCTGCTGATGGTGTTTTCGATCGGTATCGGCACCGGATCGCTTTTTTGCGAGCGGTTGTCAGGTCGCAAGGTCGAGATCGGCCTGGTGCCGTTCGGCTCGATCGGCTTGACCTTGTTCGCGATCGATCTTTATTTCGCGACGCGCGGGCTTGCGCCGCAACAGGAGTTGATCGGCGCGGCCGAATTCCTCAGGCAGCCGCAGCACTGGCGCCTGATCGCCGACCTGATGCTGATCGGCACGTTCGGCGGTTTTTATATCGTGCCGTTGTACGCGATGATTCAGATGCGCAGCGATCCCGAGCATCGCTCACGCATCATCGCCGGCAACAATATCCTGAATGCGCTGTTCATGGTGGTCGCGGCATTGCTCGCCATCGGCCTGTTGACGGC
>JACDAM010000058.1 GCA_013695435.1 Burkholderiales bacterium
AGCATGCCGCGCAGCAATTCGTGCATGAATTTCAGTGCCTGATCTCGTTCCACGTTCGCTCCCTGATTGCCCTTTACTGTCATTCCCGTGAAAACGGGAATCCAGCGCCTTCGAAAACTGGATGCCCGTTTTCACGGGAATGACAACGTCTAATTATCTCGTTTTGAAGCCGCTGGATTCCCCGTTCCCTGCTTAGAGCCTGCTGGGACAAGTGTCACGGAAATGACAACGTTAAGATTTACCGCGTCAGGCCGGAAATGCTTCTTTATTCGCCGCCTTGCCGCGCGCTTCGGCCGATGTGATCACATTGCTGCGTACGAGGTCGGTCAAATTCTGATCCATGGTTTGCATGCCGAATTTCTGGCCGGTCTGGATCGACGAATACATTTGCGCGACCTTGTTTTCGCGGATCAGGTTTCGGATCGCCGGCGTGCCTATCATGATTTCGTGCGCGGCAACGCGGCCCGTGCCGTCTTTGGTTTTCAGCAGAGTTTGCGAAATCACTGCGCGCAGCGATTCCGACAGCATCGCACGCACCATTTCCTTTTCCGCAGCCGGGAACACGTCGATGATACGGTCGATGGTTTTCGCTGCCGAACTCGTATGCAGGGTGCCGAATACCAGGTGGCCGGTCTCGGCCGCTGTCATCGCCAGGCGTATGGTTTCGAGATCGCGCAGTTCGCCGACCAGGATAATGTCCGGGTCTTCACGCAGCGCCGAGCGCAGCGCGTTGGCGAAGCTCAGCGTGTGCGGGCCAACCTCGCGCTGGTTGATCAGGCACTTTTTGCTTTCGTGGACAAATTCGATCGGGTCTTCGACCGTCAGGATGTGACCGTGCTCGTTTTCGTTGATGTCGTTGACCATCGCCGCCAGCGTCGTCGATTTGCCGGAACCGGTTGGTCCGGTGACGAGCACGACGCCGCGCGGCTGCTGCGCGATTTCCTTGAAAATTTTCGGCGCCTTGATGTCTTCGAGGCTCAGCACGTTTGATGGAATCGTCCGCATCACCGCGCCCGCGCCGCGCTGCTGCACGAACGCGTTAACGCGAAAGCGCGCCAGATTCGGAATGGCGAACGAGAAATCGCACTCCAGGTTTTCTTCGTAGAATTTGCGCTGGCCGTCGTTCATGATGTCGTACACCATCTCGTGCACGTCCTTGTGCTCCATGGCCGGCAGGTTGATGCGCCGTATGTCGCCGTGCACGCGGATCATGGGCGGCTGACCCGCCGAAAGATGTAAATCGGAGGCTTTGTTTTTCACTACAAAGGCGAGCAACTCGGCTATGTCCATCGCGTTTCCTTTTCATGACGCCTAAGCAGTATCGGCTGAAAGAATAAATATTGTCAATTGGTTACAACAACTATTTGATGTTATTTGTGGATTATGATCGCAATTGCGTCTTGCTTGCAAGCTGTTAACCAGCGGATACGCGAGGCCGCTGCGGCGTGCGGGCGCGAGTTAGACGAGATACGGTTGCTCGCGATAAGCAAGACTTGGTCCGCAGCCGCGGTCGGCGAGGCGTACGCTGCCGGTCAACTCGCCTTCGGCGAGAGCTATGTGCAGGAGGCGATGGAGAAAATCGGTCTACTGGCCGAATTGGGGAAGCCCCCGCCCGGCGCTTTGGAGTCACGTATGGGCGCCGCCATTGGGAATGGATCGATCGAAGACGGCACGCCTGGCCTTGCCGCCGAAATCTCGTTGCCGACCGATGTGAGGCCCGTGTTCCGCCCTTTGGAGTGGCACTTCGTCGGACCTATCCAGAGCAACAAGACGCGGCAGATAGCGGAGCATTTTGCCTGGGTTCATAGCGTCGACCGGCTGAGTATCGCCGAGCGCTTGTCGCGGGCGCGGCCCAGCCATCTGCCCGACTTGCAGATCTGCCTGCAGATAAACGTCAGCGGTGAGGCGAGCAAAAGCGGCGCGGCGCCCGACTCGACGCTTGAACTGGCCCGCGCCGCGAGCCGGCTGCCGAAACTGCGCTTGCGCGGGCTGATGACGATTCCGCGGCCGACGCCGGATTTTGGCGAGCAGCGCGCGCAATTCGCAAGACTGTACGAATTGCGGCAAGTAGTGCTGCGGGACGGCATCCCGCTCGACACCTTGTCCATGGGCATGTCCGACGATCTGGAAGCCGCGATCGCGGAAGGCGCAACCATCGTCCGCGTGGGTACCGCCATCTTCGGCCCGCGCGACCGGCGTTGAGCAGCAAGCGCGTTCTTCGGGCCCGCCTGACTCCAGCGGAGTGTCGCTTAACGCTTCGACAAGCCTATCCTGAGCAAATCCGAAGGGCTCAGCACGAACGGGCTAACTGAGATCAGAGCTTTCTTGCCGCATGGCAAGCCGCAATTTATACTGCCGTGCAGTCTGCTGTTCCCGTCCTTCGCTTCGCCCATCCCATACCAACCAAGAGAGAAACCACTAATGAAAAAATTATTTGCCGCTTTGCTGCTCGTCGCCCCGCTTGCCGCGCCTATCGTGGCCGAGGCCGCCAAACCAGCAAAACTGCATGTCGGTGAAAGCGTCGAGATCGCCGCCAAACCCGAGGTGGTATGGGACAAGATCAAGGACTTCAACGGACTCGGAACCTGGCATCCCGCGGTGGCAAAAAGCGAAATCGTGGAGGGAACCAATAACAAGAAAGGCGCGGTTCGCGTGCTGACTTTGCAGGATGGCGGCACGATCAAGGAAAAGCTGCTTTCCCACCGCGGCAAATCGTTCAAGTATACGATCCTCGAAGGCGTGTTGCCCGTCAGCGATTACACGTCGAAGGTCGCGGTCAAGCCGGGCAAGAATGGCGGTTCAACGGTCGAATGGAGCGGGGACTTCAAGCGTAAATCCGCCGATGCCAATCCCCCGCAAGGTCAGGACGATGCGACGGCAACCAAGACCATGACCACGGTTTATCGCGCCGGGCTCGACAATCTGAAGAAAGTGGTCGAAAGCAAATAATCGCTGAAACAGAAGAGCCGCTGACGATGGCGCATGAGACATCTCCTGACAGCGCGTCTCGCAAAGCGTCGGTCAGGCAAGGCAGCGGCTCGATCGCCACAAAAACGGGTTGCCAGGCTGGTTTTACGAACCACGCAAGCAGCAAGTCCGTGTGTTCGTAAACCCTGAATGAATATCACCTTTGTCGGCGGCGGCAACATGGCCGGCGCCCTGATCGGCGGCCTCCTGAAACACGGCTATCGCCCCGATCAGATCAAGGTTGCGGAACTCGATCGCGGCGCGTGCGACGCGCTGTTCGCGCGTTTCGCCGTGTCCACCCATACCGAAATCGCGCCGGCGATCGAGGGCAGCGATTGCATCGTTCTCGCGGTCAAGCCGCAACAGTTGGGCAAGGCGGCTGCTGATCTGGCTCCGCTTCTCAAGAATCAGCTCGTCATCAGCATCGCGGCCGGCGTTCGCTGCCGCGATCTCGCACGCTGGCTGCAAGGCCACCAGCGTCTGGTGCGCGTCATGCCCAATACGCCGGCGCTCATTGCCGCCGGCGTTTCGGCTTTGTATGCGATGCCGGAGGTTGACGCTGATCAGCGATCGCTCGCAGCGCAAATTTTTGATGCGGTCGGCATGACAATCTGGCTCGAAAGCGAAGAACAGCTCGACGCGATAACGGCGCTGTCGGGCAGCGGTCCGGCTTACGTTTTCTATTTTGTAGAGGCGTTGCAGCAGGCCGCGCTCGAACTCGGTTTCGCACCGCAGACAGCACGCAAGCTGAGTCTTGCGACCTTCGATGGCGCGATTCGGCTGGCCGCCCAATCCAGCGACGCCGTCGATGTTCTGCGTGCCCGCGTGACCTCGAAAGGCGGCACGACTGAGCGCGCGCTATCGGTCATGCAGGAGGCCGAAGTCAAGCAGCACATCGTGCGGGCGATACACGAGGCGGCTCAGCGCTCCGCCGAACTCGGCGATGAGCTGGGCCAGGAACCGCGCGATGCAGCAGTCGACGGGCGCGGCAAAGCATCCGGTCATGCTTAATCAGGCTTTGCATTTTCTGATCGACAGCATCGTTACGCTGTTTCTGATCGCGCTGTTGCTGCGCGTCTATTTGCAGATCGTGCGCGCCTCCGCCCAGAATCCGATCTCGCATTTTGTCATCGCATTGACCGATTTCGCGGTGCGGCCGCTGCGCCGCGTGGTCCCTGGTTTTCGCGGCTATGATGTCGCGACATTGGTGCTGGCGTGGCTGATCGCCTTCCTGCTGCTGCTCATCCTGAGCGCGCTCGGCGCGCGCGACCTGCCGCCGATGAACGCGCAGGTACTGGGCGTTTTTGCATTGCTGGCGCTCGTGCATCTGTTGCGGCTCGCGATCTACATCGTTATCGGCGTCGTAGTCCTGCAGGCGATTCTGAGCTGGGTCAATCCGTACAGTCCGCTGGCGCCGCTGTTGAACAGTTTGTCGCGACCATTCCTGCGGCCGGTGCAGAGAGTTGTGCCGCCAGTGGCTAACGTCGATCTGTCGCCGCTTATCGTCCTGCTGATTTGCCAGTTGCTGCTGATCGTGCCGGTGCCGTTTCTGGAACGTGCCATTATCGGTCTGTCGTAGAATCGTCCGATCGAATGAACAATGAGTGATCGACTTTACCGCGACGTTGCCCAACATCAAAACTGGCGCGACGCATTGCTCGCAGCGATCGCGGATTACGAAAAATGGCTGAAGGAGAATGGCGAGGCTGCGCCGCGACTCGCCGATCTCGCGCGGACCATACGCGATGACCGCCTGGTGCTCGCCTTCCTCGCCGAGTTTTCGCGCGGCAAAACCGAACTCATCAACGCGCTGTTCTTCGGCGATCTGAATCAGCGCTTGCTGCCTTCCGAAGCCGGACGCACGACGATGTGCCCGACCGAGATTTTCTACGACGCCGACGCCGCCGCCTACCTTCGCCTGTTGCCCATCGAAACGCGCGGCCGCGACGACAGCATCGATAGCCTTAAACGCGAGCCGCAACTTTGGGTCGAGTGCAAGCTCGATCTCGACTCGATCAAGTCGGTCGAGCGCACATTGCGCAGCCTGACCGAAAGGAAAACCGTTTCCGCCGAAACTGCGCGCGCGCTCGGATTGCTAGACAGCGACAGTACCGGCGACAGCGCCGACATTCCCATGTGGCGGCACGCGCTCGTCAATTACCCGCATCCATTGCTGCAAAACGGCCTTGTCGTGCTCGATACGCCCGGCCTGAATGCGCTCGGCGCCGAGCCCGAGCTCACCTTGAGCATGATCCCGAATGCGCACGCCGTGCTGTTCGTACTCGGCACGGATACCGGCGTCACGCATTCCGATCTCGAAGTGTGGCGGCGCGTCGTGCAGGGCAACGACACGCGGCGCATCGCCGTGCTCAACAAAATCGATCTGCTGTGGGATGAGCTGAAATCGGCGGATTCGATCGAGCAAACGATCAGCCGGCAACTGGAGCAAACCGCGGCACTGCTCGGCATCCCGCGCGGCGATGTGTTCGCCGTGTCGGCGCAGAAAGCATTGCTTGCGCAAGTCCGCGACGACGCGACGCTGTACCAGAAAAGCGGAATCGAGAAACTCGAACGTTTTCTGGCCAATGAAATCATTCCGGCGCGCCGCCAGATATTGTTCGATTCGGCGAGCCGCGAGATTTGCGCAATGCTGCGGGTGTCGCGTGAATCGGTGAAAGCCGGCATCGCCGCCAACCGCGAAGAATCAGGTGAACTTGCGGGCCTTTCCGGCAAAAATCGCGGCATCGTCACCGCGCTATTGAACAAGCTGGAAGCCGATCGCGCGAATCACCTGCAAACGGTGGAAACCTTCAAAAGCACGCGGCAAGTCGTGATGAAGCAGGGCAATGCGCTGCTGGCCAGCCTGGAAGCAGAGCATCTCAACGAACTGATCGAAAAAAATCGCGCGCTGATGGAGGCGAGCTGGACGACGACCGGGATCACGCGGGCGATGGCGGCGCTGTTCGACAACTTCTCGAAACAGTTGGACAAGATCCTGAATTACGCGCAACAGATCGGCGGCTTGATCGAGGCCATCTACGCGCGCTTTCAAGACAGATACGGTTTTGCCAGGCTTGCGCCACCGGCCCTGAACCTCGAAAAATACCGCTACGCCATGCGCGAGCTCGAGCGCAAAGCCGAAGCGTTTACCCGCGATCCCTTGAACGTCGTCATCGAGAAACGATTCTTGATCCGGAAGTTCTATCACGGTCTCGTGCATCAGGCGCGCGCCATTTATGCGCAGGCGCACGCCGAGTGCGCGATCTGGCAGAAGCGGGTGCTGCAGCCGATTTTCGCGCAGTTGAAGGAGCACGAACGGGTGTTGGGGCGCCGCGTCGCCAATGTGGCGGCGATACGCGACAATCTCGATACGCTCGATGCGCGCATCAGGTTGCTGGAGCAGCAACACAGCGCGTTGAGCGAAAAAAATCGCACTCTCGAACGTATCGCACCTGCGTTCGAGCAGCCGGAGCGCGTTACCGCAGAATGACTAGGGCCTGCTCACACATAATCATGCCCCGCGCTTTGGTCTCGCGGGATGCGATGCGAGGCGGACGGCGCGCCGCAGGGCCATTCCCTCCAAGCGGCGGCCAACGACGCAGCGCGCCCGCCAGACCAAACCCCTAAGGGTTGCCGCCAAACCGGGCGCTCGTTTTAGGTGTGCAAAGGCCCTACCTACATCAGCACGACATCATACTGCTCCTGCCCGTACTGCGTTTCCACCTGCAGCGATACCGGCCGGCCGATAAAATCGCCAAGCTGGGCCAGGCTTTGCGATTCTTCATCGAGGAACAAATCGATAACCGGCTGCGATGCAAGTATCCGGTATTCGCGCGCATCGAACTGACGCGCTTCGCGCACCAGTTCGCGCAAAATCTCGTAGCAGACGGTACGCGCCGTTTTGATTTCACCGCGGCCTTGGCAAGTCGGACAGGTTTCGCAAAGAATGTGGGCGAGGCTTTCACGCGTGCGTTTTCGCGTCATCTCGACCAGGCCCAGCGCGGTAAAGCCGTTGATCGTCATTCGCGTGTAATCGCGCGCCAGACCTTTCTTTAACTCGGCGAGCACCGCCGCCTGATGCTCGGCGCTCTCCATGTCGATGAAATCGATGATGATGATGCCGCCCAGATTGCGCAGGCGCAGTTGACGGGCGATTACGTGCGCTGCTTCGAGGTTGGTCTTGTAGATGGTGTCGTCGAAATTGCGGCCGCCGACAAAGCCGCCGGTGTTCACGTCGACCGTGGTCAAGGCCTCGGTCTGATCGATAATCAGATATCCGCCCGATTTCAAATTCACCCGGCGCGCCAGCGCGCGCTCGATCTCCTCTTCGACGCCATGCAGCGTGTACAGCGGACGTTCGCCCGTGTAGTGCTCGAGACGATCGACGACATCGCCCATGTAAGCGCTGGCAAACAGACGGACTTTCTCGAATGTCTCGCGCGAATCGATCACGATGCGCGCTGTCTCGTCGCGCACGAAATCGCGCAACACGCGCTCGCTGAGGTTCAGATCCTGGTACAGCAGACTGGGCGCCCCGATGCGCTGTGATTGATCGCCGATGCCAGTCCACAGCTTCCGCAGATACTCGATGTCGGCGGCGAGTTCGCGCTCGCTGGCGGTCTCAGCCATGGTGCGGATGATGAAGCCGCCGGATTCGCCGGGCGGTATCAGTTGCTGGAGTTTTTCGCGCAGCAATTCGCGCTCGGTCTCGTTTTCGATGCGTTGCGAGATACCGATATACGATTGCTGCGGCAAATAAACCAGCAACCGTCCGGCGATGCTGATTTGTGTCGATAGCCGGGCGCCCTTGCTGCCGATCGGATCCTTGATGACCTGGATCAGAATGCTCTGGCCTTCGTAAAGCAGCTTCTCGATCGGCTTTTCGATTTCGCCGTTATGGCGCTGCCCCCAGATATCGGCGACGTGCAGAAAGGCTGCGCGGTCCAGCCCGATATCTATGAACGCCGATTGCATACCGGGCAAAACGCGCGAAACGCGGCCGTCGTATATGTTCCCGACCAGACCGCGACTGCTGGAGCGTTCGATGTGGAGTTCCTGCACGACGCCTTCCTCCATGACGGCGACGCGCGTTTCCTGCGGCGTTACATTGACTAGTATTTCATCGCTCACAACAACTCATATCCGAACTTTTGCAGGAGTTGCGTGGTTTCGTACAACGGCAGTCCCATGACGCCCGAATAGCTGCCGCGGATCTCGCTGATGAAAAGAGACGCCCTGCCCTGGATCGCATAGGCGCCGGCTTTGTCCAGGCATTCGCCGGTCGCGACGTAGCGGCGGATTTCGACCTCGCTCAATTTGCGGAACTCGACAGTCGTGGTCGATAACGAGGATTCGATCGCGTCCTTGCGCCGGATCGCAACCGCGGTGTGTACGTGGTGTACATGCCCCGACAGCCGCGTCAGTATTTCGATCGCGTCTTCGCGGTTGGCCGGCTTGCCGATGACGACCTTGCCGACCGCGACCGTCGTATCCGCCGCCAGCACCGGGCTGTGCGGCAGGCCGCGCTGGGTCACGCGCAACCAGCCGACTTCCGCCTTCGTCCTGGCCAGCCGCGTGACGTAATCCTCGGGGGATTCTCCGTCATTCAAACGCTCATCGGTATCGGCACCGCGCGCTGCGTCTTCGCGGCACAGCAGTACCTCGAAATTCACGCCGATCTGCTTCAAAAGCTCGCGGCGGCGTGGGCTGCGCGAAGCCAGATAAATGCGTTTTTCGGTTGCGTACACGAGCTCTCCCTGAGAACGTCGATGTTCCTTGCCCGGCCCTACAATCTTCGCTCAGGCTCGATGGTAAGGATGGTTCCCCAGCATCGAAACAGCGCGATACAACTGCTCGGCCAGCACTACGCGCGCCAGCCCGTGCGGCAACGTCATCGTCGATAATGCCATCAGCATTGCAGCCGAACGCTTCAGGCCGGCGTCGAGGCCATCCGCGCCGCCGATCAGGAACGCGGCATCGCGGCCACTTCCCATCCAGCGACTGACGTTTTGCGCAAGCTGCGCGGTCGTCAATTGCTCGCCACGCTCGTCGAGCGCGACAGTGTAGCAGTCCGTGCCCAACACCGCCTCAATTCGTCCACGCTCGGCTGCCAGCAACCGGGCTGCCGTTTTGTTGCCCGCGTTCCGTCCGCGCTTTTCCGGCTTTATTTCGCTCAATTCCAAAGCCGCGCTCCGTGGCATGCGTTTGGCATATTCGGCAAATCCTGCGTCGACCCACGCCGGCATGCGGTTGCCGACCGCGATGATGCGCAGTTTCACGCCGGCTCAAGTTCGGCTTGCCTGCCGAACGCTAACCTCAGGCCCTGCCCATAATTGTTCGAGATTATAATATTCGCGGATCGCCGGCTGCATAACGTGGACGATTACATCGCCGAGATCCACCAGTATCCATTCGCCGTTTTCCTCTCCCTCAACGCCATAAACTTCGGCGCCATCGGCTTTGAGTTTTTCCCGCACGTTGTTGGCAAGCGCTTTGGTTTGTCGCGTCGATTCAGCGCTGGCGATAATCATGCGATCGAACAACGAAGTCAGTTTGCTGACGTCAAGCACCGTGATGTCGCGCGCCTTGATATCTTCAAGCGCTGCTATCGTTGCCGCCACCATTCTGTCGAGCTTCATCGATCTCCTAGGGTTCGCCCTGGTACAGCGTATTGGCTTGAATATAATCGAGAACGATGTCGGGGAGCAAATAGCGCGCACTGCGCCGCGCGGCGATATGCGCGCGGACCCCGGTCGCGGAAATATCGAGCGCCGTGATGGCCACCTTGACGATGATGCCGTGCGCGCGATCGTGAATGGAACGCGCGTCCGCAATGTAGCGCGCCTCGAATTCGGCGACGAGCGGCGCCGGCAACAAGCTTTGATCGAGCGTGTAACCCGGGCGCTGGGCGACAACGATATGGGTAAGCTCGAACAACCGCTGCCAGCAATGCCAGGTTGGAAGAGCCAGAAAGGCATCGACGCCGAGCATCAGGCAAATCGGCGTTTGCGCACCGAATTCCGCCCGCAATCCGGTTAGCGTATCGACAGTGAAACAGGGCTGCTCGCGAAATATTTCGCTTTGATCGGCAACCAGTCTGGCGTTGCCAGTGACGGCGGCGCAGACCATGTCGAAGCGCTGCTGCGCCGAGGCTCGCGGCGCACGCCGATGTGGCGGAATACCTGACGGAATGACGCGGACCTGCGCCAAACCGCAGCCATCGGCGATTTCCTCGGCAAGCCGGAGATGGCCGAAATGGATGGGGTCGAAAGTACCGCCGAGCACGCCAATGGCATCGACCGGCGGCGATTCAGCCAATGCCGCGGCCGGCGCTGCTTCGGAGACGGCTTTCGAAGCTGGCGGCGCTGCGACCTCAATCGCCATCGACAAAATATCGTTGCGATCGGCATGAGCGAATCCGCGTCGAACGTCGTGAAATCAAAGCAGCAAACGGCGTATGTCGGAAAGCACTGAACTGACGAAAGTCGTAAAGCGCGCAGCGCTCGCGCCATCGATGACGCGGTGATCGTAGGACAGAGAAAGCGGTAGCATCAGGCGCGGCTGAAATTTGCCGTCGACGAAAACCGGCTTCAGCGCGGCCTTGGACACACCGAGAATCGCGACTTCGGGCGCGTTGATGATCGGTGTGAAAGCGGTGCCGCCGATACCGCCGAGGCTCGAGATCGAAAAAGAGCCGCCTTGCATCGCCGTCGCCGCCAGCTTTTTGTCGCGTGCGGCTTTGCTGACCTCGGCCAGTTCGCGCGCCAGATCGAAAACGCCCTTCTTGTCGACATCGCGAATCACCGGCACCAGCAAGCCATCCGGCGTATCGACAGCGACACCGATATGGAAATAGTGCTTCAACACCAGTTTATCGCCCGCCGGATTCAGCGAAGCGTTGAAATCCGGATACTGTTTCAGAGCGACTGCCGACGCCTTCAGAAAGAACGTGAGCAAGGTCAGGCGCACACCCTGCTTTTCGGATTCCTGCGCGGCCGTTTTGCGAAATTCATCGAGCTCGGTGATGTCGGCTTCGTCATGCTGTGTCACATGCGGTATCGAAATCCAGTTGCGGTGCAAATTCGCGCCCGCCAGTTTTCTGATACGCGACAATTCACGCGTTTCGATCGGGCCGAATTTTGCGAAATCGATCGCCGGCATGGCCGCCACGCTGAGCCCTGGCGCCGCGCCGGCGGATGCGGCGAGCGAAGACTTCACATAAGACTGAACGTCTTCCTTGAGAATGCGCTCTTTCGGCCCCTTGCCGCTAACCTTGCCGAGATCGACGCCGAGCTCGCGGGCGAAGCGGCGCACCGAGGGGCTCGCGTGCGCGTGGGCAAAGCCGGCCTCATCGACCGGCGTATCCCGCACAGGCGCTTGTGATTGCATTGGTCGCTGCGGTGTTGCGGGCTCGACTTTGCGATACGAAGAATCGGCTGGCGCGTCTTTTTTAGCAAGCTCGCCGATTGCGGTCTTGGCCGCTGCGGAATCCTGCGAGCTGGTTTTTTCTTCCGCTGCCGGCGCCGACGCTGCCTCGATGGTCGCGACCAGCGCGCCTTCGGAAACCTTGTCGCCGACCTTTACCTTGACCTCCCTGATGCGGCCTGCGGAGGGCGACGGCACATCCATCGTCGCCTTGTCGGACTCCAGCGTGATCAGCGAAGCTTCCAGCGTGATCTCGTCGCCGGGTTTAATCAGCACCTCGATAACCGGAATATCCTTGAAATCGCCGATATCCGGCACGCGAACTTCGCTAAGCGTCGCCATCGCTGGCTTTAGTGCGTGTTGCCCATCAGACCGTCAGCGGATTCGGCTTGTCCGCGTCGAGCCCGTATTTTAGTATCGCCTCGGATACGCGCGTGACCGGAATCGCGTCCTCGTCGGCGAGCGCCTTCAACGCAGCGACGGCGATGTAATGACGATCGACCTCGAAGAATTTGCGCAACTGCTCGCGCGTATCGGATCGCCCGAAGCCGTCGGTGCCGAGCACGGTGTAGGATTTCGGCACGAACAAGCGTATCTGATCGGCATACGACTTCATGTAATCGGTCGCCGCGATGACCGGGCCCATGCGTTTGCCGAGGCAGCTTTCGACGTAGCTGATGCGCGGTTCGCTTTCCGGATGCAGCCGGTTCCAGCGCTCGCACGCCAGGCCTTCGCGCCGCAATTCGTTGAAGCTGGTCGCGCTCCAGACATCGGCGTGCACGTCGAAATCGCTTTTCAGCAACTCGGCTGCCGCCACGACCTCGCGCAGAATCGCGCCGCTGCCGAGCAACTGCACACGCGTTCTCACGTTGCTTGCTGTTTCCGAAAACAGGTACAACCCTTTCAGGATTCCCGCTTCCGCGCCCGCAGGCAGCGCGGGCTGCGGGTAGTTTTCATTCATCACCGTGATGTAGTAGAAAACGTTTTCCTGCGCGTCGAACATGCGGCGCAGACCGTCCTGAATAATGACCGCGAGTTCGTATGCGAACGTCGGATCGTACGAAACGCAATTCGGGATCGTCGCGGCCTGCAAATGGCTGTGGCCATCCTGATGCTGCAAGCCTTCGCCATTCAGGGTTGTGCGGCCTGAAGTTCCGCCGAGCAGGAAGCCGCGCGAGCGCATATCGCCGGCCGCCCAGGCCAGATCGCCGATGCGCTGGAAGCCGAACATCGAATAAAAAATGTAGAACGGAATCATCGCGACGTTGTGCGTGCTGTACGACGTTGCCGCCGCCATCCACGATGAGAATGCGCCGGCTTCGTTGATGCCTTCCTGGAGAATCTGCCCGTTTATTTCTTCGCGGTAATACATGAGCTGGAGTTTATCCATCGGCTCGTACATCTGGCCTTCCGGCGAATAGATCGCGAGCTGGCGAAACATGCCTTCCATGCCGAAGGTGCGCGCTTCGTCGGGCACGATAGGCACGACGTATTTACCGATGGCTTTGTCGCGCACGAGAAGACTGAGGATGCGCACGAACGCCATCGTCGTTGAATTTTCGCGTTCCCCGGAATTTTTCAGCAGCGCTTCGAATGCCGATAACGGTGGCACCGGCAGTTTCGGCGCATTGGCGCGCCGGCTCGGCAAATAGCCGCCGAGAGCGGCCCGGCGTTCCTTCAGATATTTGATCTCGGGGCTGTCCTCGGGCGGCTTGTAGAACGGCGCCTGCGCGATCACATCATCGCCGACCGGAATGTTGAAGCGGTCGCGGAATGCCTTCAGCGCGGCTTCGCCCATCTTCTTGGCCTGATGCGTGATGTTCTGCCCTTCGCCGGCCTCGCCCATGCCATAACCCTTGACGGTCTTGGCGAGAATGACGGTCGGCTGACCGACATGGTGGGTCGCGGCGTAATACGCGGCGTAAATTTTGTGGGGATCGTGGCCGCCGCGATTCAAGCGCCAGATGTCCTCGTCGGTCATGTTGGCGACCATCGCCGAGAGCTCTGGATACTTGCCGAAAAAGTGCTCGCGCACGTAGGCGCCGTCGTTCGCGGCCTTGTAATTCTGGTAATCGCCGTCGACCGCTTCTTCCATGCGCTTCAGCAGAATTCCCTTCTTGTCCTTGGCCAGCAGCGGATCCCAATACGAGCCCCAGATCAGCTTGATGACATTCCAGCCGGCGCCGCGGAAATCTCCCTCGAGCTCCTGAATGATTTTGCCGTTGCCGCGCACCGGACCATCGAGCCGCTGCAAATTGCAGTTGACGACGAACACCAGGTTATCGAGCTTCTCGCGCGCGGCAACGCCGATCGCACCCTTGGATTCCGGCTCGTCCATTTCACCATCGCCCATGAACGCCCATACCTTGCGCCCCTCGGTTTGCAGAATGCCCCGGTGCTGCAGATACTTCATGAAGCGCGCTTGGTAAATCGCCATCAAGGGGCCTAACCCCATCGACACCGTCGGGAACTGCCAGAAATCCGGCATCAGCCACGGATGCGGATAGGAGGTCACGCCCTTGCCATCGACATCGCGGCGGAAATTCTTGAGCTGCTCTTCGCTGATGCGGCCTTCGAGAAATGCGCGCGCATAAACACCGGTCGCCGAATGGCCTTGAAAGAAAACCAGATCGCCGCCGTGTTCGTCGGATGGCGCATGCCAGAAATGATTGAAGCCAACGCCGAACAGCGTCCCCATCGACGCAAAGCTCGCGATATGCCCGCCGAGATCGTCGCCCTCCTTATTCGCGCGGATGACCATTGCCAGCGCATTCCAGCGCACGATCGCGCGTATGCGCTGCTCAAGCGCGTAATCGCCGGGCGCGCGTTGCTCCTGCGACGGCGGAATCGTGTTGATGTAGGCAGTGTTGGCGCTGTACGGGATGTAAGCGCCTGAACGCCGCGCCTTGTCGACCAGTGTTTCGAGGAGGAAATGCGCGCGCTCCGGACCTTCGCGTTCGAGCACGGAATCGAGTGCCGCCAGCCACTCTAAAGTTTCCTGCGGATCGGAATCGGCGTTGGCGCCGGGATTGGCGTTGGGGTCGGGAGCGACGGCTGCCATGTGCGAGGCTTGGAAGGTGAATCGTCGGGCGTGGGAGGCAAATCGTCGGCTGAGACGATTACAATCCGATTATAGCCCCGCCGCCCGGCATTACCAAAGCGCAATCGCCTCGCCAAGCGCCGATCGATTCGTATCTGTTCGTCGCAAAAAAACGACCCGAGGCAGCTCGGGTCGGGTTCGGTGCTTTCCCAAAAAGGGGTAACTATGTAACGGGGACTAAATCGATCAAGCGCAGATCGATATCGTAGCCTTCCGGGATGAGAGAGGGAGCTACAACCCCTTGTTGTTCTCCGCCTTGGCATCGAACCGCAACTTCACATACGAGCCCGGCGCGTCTTCGATCGCTTTCAGTTTGCCTTTGCCCGGGATGCGCGCCGCGACTTTCTCGCCGGCGAATTTCGAAATCCATTTCTGCCAGTCGGTCCACCACGAGCCCGGATGCTGTTCGGCCCCTGCGGTCCACTGCTCGGGATCGCTGGGCAATTCGGAATTGGTCATGTAGAAATATTTTTCCGAGACCGGCGGATTGACGACGCCGGCGATGTGGCCCGAGCCGCCGAGCACAAACTTCACGGGGCCGGAAAACAGTCCGGCGCCGGCGTAAGTCGCTTTCCATGGCGCGATGTGGTCTTCCATGGCCGACAGAAAATAAATCGGCGTCTTGACCTTGCTCATGTCGATGCCGACACCGTTCAGGCTGACGCCGTTCGGCTCTTTCAGGACGTTTTCGAGATACATCTTGCGCAAGTAAAAACTGTGCATCGTAGCCGGCATGCGCGTCGAATCGGAATTCCAGAACAGCAAGTCGAAGGGGAACGCGTCCTTGCCGAGAAGATAATTGTTGACGACGAACGACCAGATCAGATCGTTCGCGCGCAGTAAATTGAAGGTCGTCGCCATCTCTGAACCATGAAGGTAGCCTCGCTCGGCCATGCGCTTTTCGAGCGACTCGACGCTTTGCTCGTCGAGAAACACGCCGAGTTCGCCGGGTTCCTCAAAATCGATCAGGGTCGTCAACAGGGTGGCGCTGGCAATGCGCTTGTCGTTGGTTTTGTCGTCATCCGCCTGCATATAGGCCATGGCCGATGCGAGCAGCGTGCCGCCGAGACAATAGCCCACGGCGTTGATCTCGCGCTCGCCGGTTGCCTTTTCGATCGCATCGAGCGCTGCGAGCGGGCCTTCGAGCATGTAGTTCTCGAAATTCTTGTCGCGCAGTCGGGCATCCGGATTGACCCAGGAAATCACGAACACGGTGTGGCCCTGATCGACCGCCCACTTGATGAAGGAATTCTTGTCGCGCAGATCGAGGATGTAAAACTTGTTGATCCACGGCGGCATGATCAAAAGCGGTTTCTTGTAAACCTGTTTGGTGCTCGGTTCGTACTGCAGAAGCTGCATCAAGTCGTTCTGGTAGACGACCTTGCCTTTGCTTGTCGCTACATTTTTGCCGAGCTCGAAAGCTTCGGTATCTGTCATGCTGATGCGCAACTGGCCGTCGCCACGCTCCAGATCTTCGAGCAGGTTACTGAGGCCGCGCACCAGATTCTGCCCGCCGGATTCCACCGTTGCGCGCACGACTTCGGGATTGGTCATCGCAAAATTGGACGGGGACAACGCGTCGATATACTGGCGCGTGAAGAAATTGACCTTCTTCGCGGTCTGCTCGTCGAGGCCTTTGACATCAGCGACCAGCAAATTCATGTGATGCGCGGCAATCAGATACGATTGCTTGATGTAATCGAAAACGAAATTTTCCTGCCAATCGTCGTGCTTGAAGCGCTTGTCGCCCTTGGCTGGCGCGATCACGGGATTGCCCGGTTGCCCGAACATCGACATCATCGAACCCTGCCACAGGGACATGTAGTCCTGCCACATGCGCATCTGCGCCTCGGCGAGCTTGAACGGATCGCTCATGACCTTGGCAGTCAGATCGAAAAACGCCTGGGCGATGCCCATTTTATCGGCCATGCCGAGCTGGCTGCGGCCTCCAGAGGGCTGGCGCTGCATGAACTCGGCGACCAGCTTGCTGCTGCGCTGCGCGATATCAGCGAACGATTTCGACATCTCGGCCGGATCGGGCTGCATTTTGTGTTGGTCCTGTTGTGCGGTCATGTGTTTTTTCCCTTGAGGTTTGGAGCCGGCAAATCACGCCTGCGTGAATCGACAGACGCCGTCGGCGCCTTCATCGCAACGAAGCTTTTTCCGTGCCAGCAGGTAATTCAGATGCGCAATGATTTCGCCCATCGCAAAAAACCATTGATGATCGTCGAGCGCTCTCTTGAACAGGGCCGCAACCGCTTCGGCGGCGGTTCGCGGAACCGCGCAAAACGTTTCCAGTTCATCGAGGCGGCTACGGTGATGCTGTTGCAACTGGCGCAGCCGCGCGTGCAGGCCCTGGAAAACTTTACCATGGCTGGGCAGGACCAGCGTGTTTCGCGGTAGTTCCGCGAAGCGTTCCAGCGATTCGAGAAAAAGCCGCAGCGGATCGCCGTCGTGTTCGGCCGGCCACACGCTGATGTTCGGGCTAATGCGCGGCAACACCATATCTCCGGCGATGAGGACATTTTTCGCCGCGCAATACAGGCTGGCGTGCTCGGGCGCGTGCCCATGGCCGACAATAACACGCCAGACGCAGCCGCCTATATCTATCTGATCGCCATCTTTCAGCCTGCGAAAAGACGGCGGCAGGGCGCCCACGTCTCGTCGATAGGTTTCATTACGGTTGGGCAGGTTGCCGAGACGCCCATCATCCAGCCCGTGGCGGCGAAACATCGTGTTGACCGCGTCATTCGAATAATGGCTCGCGTTCTGCAGCAAGGCTTGCCCGGTCAGGTACTCCGCCGCGGTCATCCAGAACCTCGCCTGAAAGCGTTCGGTTAACCATGACGCCAAGCCGACATGATCGGGATGGAAGTGCGTGGCAATGACGGACTCGATCGGCAAGCCTTCGAGGGTGGTGTCGAAAACGCGTTGCCATAGCGCCCGTGTTTCTTCCGAACCGCGGCCGGTATCGACGACAATCCATCCTGCGCCGTCGCGCAGCAGCCAGACGTTGACGTGGTCGAGCGCCCAAGGCAATGGCATTCGCAACCAGAAAACGCCAGCCGCAACCTCGATGATGTCACCAGGCGGTGGTGGCTCCGAATGCGGATAATGCAGCGCGGTAAACGGCTTCTGGGCAGCGGCAGGCAGCACAGCGTTATTCATATCTATTTGACGTTTACGTCAAGGTTAACCAGAATAGCGCCAGTCTACAGGTTTATGTTGCAGAGCACAATGAAAACCCGTTACACCATTTCGGAGCTTGCGCGCGAATTTGATATCACGCTGCGGACCATTCGTTTTTACGAAGACCAAGGCTTGCTCACGCCGGCGCGTGAGGGCCGCAATCGTGTTTATAGCCGTCGCGACCGGGTTCGTCTGAAACTCACTTTACGCGGCAAGCGTCTGGGGTTTGCCCTGAGCGAGGTCCGCGAGCTGTTCGAGCTATACGATTCCGCTAGAAACGAGAAGCCGCAACTGATGCAATTCCTCCTCATTCTCGAACAGCGCCGCGTACAGTTGGAACGACAACGAGGGGAAATTGACGCCATGCTTGTCGAGATTCGGGCGTCGGAGAATCAATGCCGATCGATTCTTGATGAGGCGAACCAATTGGCGCCTATGGCGATGGCGACCGGCATCCGGAAATAGTGCCGCTGCCTGTCCTCGCGACGACACGGTGCTAGAAGTACAAGCGCTTGAAGCCCAACTCTTCGACCAGCCTGAAAATATCGGTATCGCTGACGATGCCTACGGGTTGATCGTCCTGTGCGACGACGATGCGGCGGATGTTCCGCTTCAGCATCTGTTCGACGCACTCGTTCAATGAAGTATCGCCGGGCAACGTGAACATCGGCTTGGTCGCGACTTCGTCGGTCCTGACTTCATGCGGCGTACGATTGGCATGGACAATGCGGCTGATGACGTCTTTTTGCGTCATGATCGCCCATTGGCCGTCCGCGCCGGGCTCGACCAGCACGCTGCTGATTTTGTTTTCGCGCATAAGCTCTACCGCCTCTTCGACCGAGGTGTCGGGCGCCACGCGGACCGGATTCGGCGTCATCACTTCGCGTATCGTCAGCGGCGCGCGCCCGGTCGCTTTCATCGTCGAATACGGATGGGCGATGCGCTCTTGTTCGCGCCGGGTACGGTCCTGCTCGATCGCATCCCGTCGTTGCGCGCGGAATGCCTTCAGGTCGAGCGAACCCTGTATCTGGGCGATCAAAGCATCGGCGAAGCCGCTGGTCGAGACTTCGTGCGCGCCTTTCATTTGCCGGGCGAAATCGTAGGTAACGATTTTTTCCTTGATGACTTCCGGGTAGGCGGCGCTGATCAGATCGGCGGCGATGTTCCAGCCTATGTGTTCGAGCATCATCACACCGGAAAACAGCAGCGAGCCGGGGTTGACCTTGTCCTGATTCGCATACTTGGGCGCGGTGCCGTGCGTTGCCTCGAACACCGCGACCTCATCGGAGATATTGGCTCCCGGCGCGATGCCGACGCCGCCGACTTCGGCGGCAATCGCGTCCGACAGATAATCGCCGTTCAGATTCGGGCACGCGATGACGTCGAACTCGCTTGGGCGCAGCAGCATCAACTGAAACATGATGTCGGCGATCCGATCCTGGATTACGACCTTGCCTTCCGGCCGCTTGCCGCCGTGAATCCGATACAGCTCTTCTTCGGTGATCGTGTGCTCGACGAACTCCTCGCGCGCCAGATCGTAGCCCCAGTTGCGGAACGCGCCTTCGGTGTATTTCATGATGTTGCCTTTGTGTACCAAGGTCACGCTCTCGCGCTTGTTGTCTATCGCGTATTGAATCGCCTTGCGGACCAACCGCTTGCTGCCGAATTCGCTGATCGGCTTCACGCCGAGTCCGCTGCCTTCGAAGAATTTCGCGCCGAGCTCGTCTTTCAGAAAACGCGCAAGCTTTTCGTTTTCCGCCGAGCCGGATTTGTACTCGATGCCGGCATAAACGTCCTCGGTATTCTCGCGGAAAATGACGACGTCAACGCGCTCGGGATTCTTGAGCGGCGATGGCACGCCTCCGTAATAGCGGACCGGGCGTATGCACGCGTACAGATCGAGTTCCTGGCGCAGCGCGACGTTCAGCGAACGAAAGCCGCCGCCGACCGGTGTGGTCAGCGGGCCCTTGATCGAGATGACAATATCCTTCAGGGCCTCGCGCGTTTCCTCCGGAAACACTTTGCCGTCGTAACGCGCGGCCGCCATCTCGCCGAGATACAGCTCCATCCAGTGGATCTTGCGTTTCCCGCCGTAACTTTGCTCGACTGCTGCGTCCCACACGCGCAAGCAGGCGCGCATGATGTCGGGGCCGATGCCGTCGCCCTGGATAAAGCCGAGGACGGGATTATCCGGAACCTCGAGCTTGCCGTTTTCGACGCTGATTTTTTGGCCGGAAGTGGGGAAAAAGATGTGCTGATAAGCCATGTTGGTCTGCCGCAGGCAAAGTTTAATTATAGCCGCAACAGGAATGCGCAACTTCGCAGGAACTTCGAAAAACAAACGGCGGCTCGTTTTGCGAACCGCCGTTAATCATTCTGCCGCTACTACGCGCCTAACGCCAAAGCGTCGATTCAAAATGGCGGACAGAGAGCTCGCCGTGTTTCGTGATATGCAGGCGATGCAGAAACAGCATTTCGTCGAGCACCTCAGTTGGAAAACCCTGCCGTCCACCGCGGTCGTCGACGATCAATTTGTTAATGTAATCGATGAACTCCGGGCAACCCCACATCAGCGTGATGTTGCGCGCGACATGCGGAAATCTCTTTTCGACTTCCGAAAGAATTTTCATAGCGACCGCCTCCCTTGACGATATGCGCCACGCGAAAGGTGGCGCTCGAAGGAGTTAGCAATGGCTATGCCGGGCGATGCGACGATTCGACAAGTTAATTCGCGCCTGTCTACGGTCAGGAAAATCCAATCGGTTGTCCCTGGCCTTCCCGGGCGGCGATCGAATCGGACGTCCGAATCTCGGCTCGGGCGGCGAAGTCGCGACAGGCGGTGCGTATAGACTCCAAGGAGACTACAAGGTTGCTGCGACAAGTTGGCGCGCCCTACTGGATTCGAACCAGTGACCTTTGGCTTCGGAAACCAACACTCTATCCAACTGAGCTAAGGGCGCATTCCGCGGGAAAGCTTAGCGTTTTTCGTTTGCAGCGTCTACGCGCGTTCTGCAGGGCGGCCCCGTATCGCGGTATAATTCAGTTTTTTTTTCAAGAGGTTCCCGGTGAACGAATCCAACGATGAACACACATCGCCGATCAAGACGCCGAAGCAGCTACTGATGGTCGTGCTCGCCGCCTTTCTGGTGCCGATAATCGGGATTTCGCTGCTTGCGGCGCTGGTTACGAGCGAGTCGAAAATCGATCCGGATTCGTCGGCAATGTCTGATCAAGCTGTCGCTAAACGTCTGAAACCGATCGGCGAAGTTGTGGTGACCGAGGGGGTCGGGGAAAAGAACGCTGGCGCGCCCGCCAAATCTCCAACGGCCGCGGCGAGCGCTAAATCACCTGCCCCAGCACCCGCCAAGGCGCCGGAATCGGCGGCGGCCATTCCGGCGCAGCCTGTCACTGCGCACACAGAAAATACCGCCAGCGCCAAGCCTGCTGCGGCCGCGGGTAAATCGGTCTATGACGTGTATTGCGTTGCCTGCCACGCAAGCGGCGTGGCAGACGCACCGAAATTTGGTGATAAGGCAGCGTGGGCGCCCAGGATCCAAACCGGTATCGAGTCCCTGTATGCAAGCGCACTGAAAGGCAAAGGCGCCATGCCGCCAAAAGGCGGCAATGTCTCGCTGCCTGATGCCGACGTCAAAGCCGCCGTCGATTATCTCGTCAACCAGGCAAAGTAGAGCACCACCAATGCGCATGCTGAAGCCTGGACCTGACGTTCCGACGTGGCGACTTACGCGATAGGGGATATCCAGGGCTGTTACAGCGCGCTGCGAAAGCTGCTCGCGGCAATCTCTTTCGATCCGGAACATGATCGTCTCTGGCTGGTCGGCGACCTCGTCAATCGCGGGCCGCAGTCGCTTGCCACGCTACGCTTTGTCAGGGGCTTGGGCAAAGCGGCAGTCACGGTTCTCGGCAATCACGATCTCCATCTATTGATGGTTGCCAACAATCTCGCAAAGCCGAAACGCAGCGATACGCTCGTCGAGATTCTCGTGGCGGCGGACCGCGACGAACTTCTGTGCTGGCTGCGCCAGCAACCGCTGCTCCACGTGGACGGCGCTTACGCGATGGTGCACGCCGGTTTGTTGCCTTCGTGGAGTCTGGAAAAAGCAATGTCGTTAGCGCGCGAGGCGGAGGCGGCTTTGCGCGCAGACGATTACCGCGACTTCCTGGCTGAGCTGTACGGCAATCAGCCCGATGGGTGGAGCGACGAACTGCCCCCCGTAGCGCGGCTGCGCGTCGTCGTCAATGCATTCACGCGCCTGCGCTTGTGTACGCAAGACGGAAGGATGGAATTTTCACACAAGGCCGAACCGGAAAAGGCGCCGCCTGGTTATATGCCGTGGTTCGACGTGCCGGATCGGGCGAGCCAGACCGCCACGATCATTTTCGGCCATTGGTCGGCTCTTGGACTTCGCATGCGGCCGAATCTGCTGGCGCTGGATAGTGGATGCCAGTGGGGCGGCTCGCTTTCGGCGGTTCGACTTGATGATCGCCAAGTGTTTCAGGTTGGCTGCCAGGCTGGAGCCCATTAGCCGAAAGTCGCAAGGCGGCGATAATCTGATCACGCGCCTTCCGGGCAAGCTCACTTCGACTCAGTCCTGCTGTTTCAATCGTTTCGGTAAAGGTCAATTCCGCGACGGTACGCGGTTGATTGGCAATCGCGCACACCGATTCGAAGAACCCGGTTTCGCCGGCATAATTAACCTCCGTGCAAGGGCTGCCATCGGGCCGCAGGTAGCGAATCCCGACCGGCCACAGTTGTGCGCCGGAAATGAGCGAGGCCTGCAGCAGCGATGCATGAAACGTCGCAACCCTCCCACCTTCGGTCGTCATTCCCTCCGGAAATACAGCGACGACTTCACCCGATTTCAGCAGGTCGATCATCTCGTCGTTGATGCGTTTCACGTCCGCCCGCGTGCTCCGCGCTATGAATAAAGTGCCGGCTTTTTCGCATAACCATCCGAGCACGGGCAACCACGGAACCGGCCACGACCGCACCTCTGATTTTGAAACGAAACGCGACGGGCACGCTGCCAGAATCGCGAAAATGTCGAGCCAGGAAACGTGGTTGGCGACGAGCATGACGGGCTCGATAAGGGCTTCCGGCGCGGTGCGAGCGCGCGGCGGGCTGCCGGCTCCGTCGACCTTCAGCTCAACCCCAAGGATCGCCAGCAGTTTTCCGGACCAGCTTTGAATCAGCGCGCGTTCACGTCGTTTTGCCGCCCACGGAAAAACAAAACCCGCTGTCGCTACACCTTGCAGCAGATGCAGCGTCAGGCGGGCCAGGCGAAACAGGGAAAGCGGTCGGATGTGGCGAAACCTGTTTGGCCGGGAAATAACCCGCTGTACTTCAGTGGGCGACGCGCGTCACGCCGCCGCCGGAAAGCAGCCGCACGCGGTCGCCGGGTTTGAATACTTCGGCGGCATCGGCCGCCTGCGTCACCGCGGTGACGTTGCCGCTGTCGAGCGTCACAGTGACTTCGACGCCTTCCCGTTTGGTCACTCCCTCTTCCGCCGCCGCGCCGCCAAGTCCACCCAGCACGGCGCCTATGAGTGTTGCGATCGTGCGCCCGCTGCCGCCGCCAACCGTGTTGCCGGCGACGCCGCCGACCACGGCACCCGCACCCCCGCCAATCGGTGTTTTCGTGCCTTCGATCTGTACTGGGCGAACGCTCTCGACCACACCAAAGCGCACATTTTGTTCGCCGCGCACCTGTTCGCGCGAGTAGTCCCGGCCCGACTGGCCCGCTGCACAGCCGGTCAGCGCCGCGGCACCGATCAACGCTGCGGTGGTCAATGCCTTCAGATTCGTCGTGCCTGTCATTGAATTTCTCCTAAGTCATTCCCGCTTTAGCCATTGAGTCGAAGTTCGGCGCCAAACTCCATGCGATAGCGTGCGCTGATTTCATCACGGTCTGCCCAGTGGTTTTGCGTGCCGTGCGTTTCGATCTTCAGCGCGCCCATCAGCGATGCAAGGCGCCCCGTTTCCGGCCAGTCCAGACCGGTTGCGATGCCGTGCAACAAACCCGCGCGATAGGCGTCTCCGCACCCGGTCGGATCGACGACCTGGCCGGGTTTGGCGCAGGGTATGTCGATCTGCTCGCCTGCGACGTAAATCGTCGATCCTTGCGCACCTCTTGTGACAATCAGGGCC
>JACDAM010000059.1 GCA_013695435.1 Burkholderiales bacterium
ATGCGTTCATGCTCGAAGGCTTGCGCGAAACGCAGTCCATGCTGCGCGAACGCGGCATCCAGCTAATCGTGAAGCTCGGCGCGCCGCCGCAAGTCGCGCTGGCGGTGGGTGAGCAGGCATCGATAATCATCTGCGATCGCGGTTACCTGCGCCATCAACAGCAGTGGCGCGATGCGCTGGCAACGCGCGCGACTTGTACCGTGATTCAGGTCGAAACCGACGCGATAGTTCCCGTCGAAACAACGTCGGATAAACAGGAGATCGCAGCCCGGACGATACGTCCCAAAATTCAAAAACGCATCGAAAGCTATTTGCAGCGGCCGGTTACGCAGCAGGTTAAAAAAGATTCGCTCGGCCTGCGTTTCGACAACTCTGCCGGTTTCAGCAATCAGGACCGCGAGCTCGATCTCGACAATGCCCTCGCGCAACTCAATATCGATCGCAGTGTCGCGCGCTCGCATTATTTCAAGGGCGGCGCAAGCCCGGCGCGCGCGCTGCTACACGCGTTTCTAAGCAAAAATTTTGATCGATATGCCGATAAGCGTAGCGATCCCGGCGCCGATGCCGGTTCGCACATGAGCCCCTATCTTCATTTCGGTCAGATCGCAGCACTCGAAATCGCGCTGGCAGTCCGGCAACAGCAAGGCGCGGATGCCGCCCGCGCAGCGTTTCTCGAAGAGATGATCGTGCGTCGCGAATTGAGCGTGAATTTCGTCCATTTTCAGCCGGACTACGACAAATTCACCTGTTTGCCGGCGTGGGCGAAATCGACCTTGCACAAGCATCGCCGCGACCGCCGCGAGCACGCATACGACCTCACGCAACTCAAAGACGCGAACACGCACGATCGCTATTGGAACGCGGCCATGCGCGAGATGAAAATCACCGGATACATGCACAACACCATGCGCATGTACTGGGGCAAAAAAATTCTCGAGTGGTCGGCCACGCCCGAACAGGCATTCGGCAATGCGCTCACTTTGAACAACAAATATTTTCTCGACGGCCGCGATGCCAATTCCTACGCAAACGTCGCCTGGCTGTTCGGCTTGCACGACCGGCCGTTCCCCGAGCGACTCATCTACGGCACGGTCAGGTGCATGACCGCCGGCGGCCTCGAGCGCAAGTACGACATCGAAGCTTATGTGCAAAGAATCGCGGCGCTCGATTGATGCAATAAGTTGCGATGAGGCCTGCTCTTGAAGTGTGTCCGCGCTCTGCTTCGCTATCTATGGGCTTCCCCGACAACCGCGATCGGCTTGCTGCTGGCCACGCTTGCACTGGCCGGCAAAGGGCGCTGCAGAATCGTCAGCGGCGTGCTGGAGGTGCACGGCGGCCTGGTGGCGCCGCTTTTGCGCCGGGTCACCTTCCTCCCTGGCGGCGCCGCGGCGATAACTTTCGGCCACGTTGTGCTCGGCCGCGATCAAACCCGGCTCGATGCGACGCGTTATCACGAACGTGTGCACGTCAGCCAATGCGAGCGTTGGGGGCCGCTTTTCCTGCCGGTATATGTTGGCGCCAGCCTGTGGGCACTGGCCCGCAACCGGCACCCTTATCGCGACAATTTTTTCGAACGCGAAGCGTTTGATGCCGAATCGGGCCAACAAATGGGCTAAATCCGACGTGGGCGGTCACGCCACGCGCGTCGAGGGCCGGAGTCGCGAGTTCGGAAGTCTGGTAAAGCCAGACGAAGCTGTACTTTTTACAATTCCCGCAGACGAATGAGCGGCTGTCCCCGCCGCAAGGCTTGCCAAGCCTCTGTCGAAGCACAGAAATATTCAATTTGGCATCGTAACTTGCTAAAATGTTTATCCAGCGGCGGTCGCTCGACAACCCAATCATCGAGGATAGATCATGAACAATATTATTTACATCGTCGGACTGATCGTAATCGTGATCGCGATCTTGTCGTTTTTGGGCTTGCGCTGAAACGTCTATTTCAATACCGCGTTCGTAGCGGCGGGTGGTAACGCCGCGTGGGGCTGGCCGGTGCGTTCCGCGCTGCGTCGGCCTTCGTTTTTTTAGTCATCCGAGGCAACACGGTGGACACGGTGATATCGTGTTTTCGCACCGCCAGCCACCTCGCCACGGTTTAGAACTAACATTGATCATGCCGCACCTCCAGGCTCGGCAATGGCCGGGATGGTGATGCGGCGATCCTGCAACCTTTACCTCCAACCGATGGATCTTCCATGCTCATCGAACTCGACCAATCCGCTTTACTGGTCATCGACATTCAGGCGAGGCTTGCGCCTGCGGTATCGAACAGACAACAGACGATCGCCAACGCGGCGATTTTGTTGAAGGGCGCGCAGCGCCTCGGCGCCCCCGTTCTCGCTTCCGAACAATATCCGAAAGGGCTGGGTGCGACGGTTGCGGAACTGGACGAACTGCTACCGCCGGATGCACGAATCGAGAAACTGTCTTTTGCGTGCTCGGCGGAAAAGCTGTTCATGCAGCGGCTCGCCGATCTGAACCGGAAACAGGTCGTGATCGCCGGCATGGAAACGCATATCTGCGTGCTGCAAACCGCCATCGGCCTGAAAAATGCCGGCCTCACGCCTTTCGTTGTCGCAGACGCAACGGGATCGCGCACCATCGAAAACTACAACGCAGCACTCGATCGTCTGCGCGCTGAAGGAATCGCGATCGTCACAACGGAAATGGTGTTGTTCGAATGGCTGCAGCGCGCCGGCTCGCAGGAATTCAAGGACATTTCGGCCTTGGTCAAATAAGCCGGTCGTCGCCGGATTGTCTGTTATCGAAGCGGCCTTCTTGCAACCCCATCGACGAACAACTTTCCGGCGCCGTCTTGCACCGTATCACAACCGATTGCGCGCCGATCGTCCCGTGAGCGGAACCGTTACGGCGAACTCCGACAAGAAGGCCGTGGTCGGGATCGAACGTGCTTGTGCTCGCGCCGTTGTCGCACGCGACCGTGGCCGCCAGCGGTCCGGTGCCGGAGGTATTGCGGATGTTGCCTTCGAAGTCCTCGATCGTCGAAAATCGCCGCGTAGTTCAGGATCGTGCGGATTGAAAGTGCCATTAAGCGGGACCGATTTGTGACTGCGCTCGCGAAACCCCTCGCTTCATGGAATCACGATTCATGCTGTTCTCCTTTTCGAAATGAAACCGGAATGTCCGTTAGAGATTCACATCAGCGCAGGGAACGTTGCAGCGATTGCTGCAACGACGCGGCCAATTCGAGCGAACGCGCGAGATCGAGTCCGCTACCGTAATATTGAGTTGGGTCATGTTGCGGATCTGCTGGTCGTCGAAGGAATTTTGGATCAGGGTCAGCGCGGCCGGCAAGAGCGTTTCGGTCATGGAATTGCCGGGTCCGTTCTGTATGACGATCGTCGGAACGGAAACGGGCGCGCCCGAGGCGGACGCGGGCTGACCCGGCGCTGCTCCAAAGCTGGGCGCTTGAGTAAGATCCGGTATCGTCAGCCTTGTTACCGCGACCAATTCGTTGCCGATCGCTACGATGCGATCGATTCCAATCGAAATTTTCAGCGATGTTTCATCGAAAAAACCGCCGCGCATGCGATCGAGCTCGGCTTGCGCGAGCTGGCGGCAAGCCTCGATCCGGCAATCGAAGACCAGGTGCGTCGGCGCGGCTACGAACCCATCCGAAAGAGTGGTGGATAGCGCTTGCGTTGCGAGTAGTCCGCAAGCAGCGGCTTCGGCTGCCGCGCCCAGAAGCGCCGCGGCCACAACAGCTCTCACGATGGTCATGACGATCGTCTTAAAAGTCGTTGCGTCCGGCACGCAGCAAAGTGATGTTTGCCAGGCTTTCGCGGCTCAATGCATCCCTTAACGGCGCCACCTGGCGTGCGTGCCAGTCCGCGGCAGTGTTGAAAGCCGCATTTTCCCGCTTGTTATGGATCAGGAATGCGATCCGCTTTTGCCACAGAGTTTCGAAATCCGCTCGCGCAATAACGCGCGACCCTCGGGAAGGATCGCCGACCAGCACGCGATTCCCGCGGATACCCTTGATGACGACGAAATGATTGTATTTCCTATCGCGAATCAGGACGATCGCGGGAATGCCGACTTCGATCAGCTTGTCGAGCGACACTTCGAAGCCGTCCGCGCGGTAGCCGCGCGCCTCAAGATAATGCTGGATGTCGAGTAGCGAAAACCTTCGCGCCGTATTTTTTCTTTGATGCCGTTGTCATACATGGAGTC
>JACDAM010000060.1 GCA_013695435.1 Burkholderiales bacterium
GCACCGCCGATGAGGCGGTGCTGTCTCTACAAATTGCTCGTGTTGAAATTGAACGCGGTAACTACCGCGAGGCTTTGGCGATTTCGTCGAAGGCATTGCCAACGCTTGAAAAGAGCCTTGGCCCTGATAGGATATACTGACAACCCGCAATAATGTTGCCAATTGGACGGGCGATACGGGCAATGCACCGGAAGCGCTGCGCTTACTAACTGAACTGCTGCCCGATATAAAAAGAGTATTCATCGACCCGGACCATCCCCTGACGCTCACTGTTCGCTGCGGCATCGCGCATTGGACCGGAGCAGCGGGCGAGTCTCAGCGAGCCCTAAGCCTGTTCCGGGAATTGCTGCCGATAGAGCAGCGAGTACGCGGTCCCAATCATCCGGAAACGGTACGCGTCCGGGATTCGATTGGCCGGTTGGAAACTCAAGGATACCGTCCATATTATTGACGTTCGACGTCGTTGGCGGGGAGGTGGGCACACGCGCAGGATTGCAACGTGCTTCGCATCACGTTTCGGCATTTAACAAACGGGCGATTGATGATAAGTTGTGCGCAATTCTGTTACTCGAGTTTAGAAGCAAAGCACAAAACAAAAAACGCCCGACATGCGGGCGTTTTGCTTTTCTGGAATCCTTCTACCCCGCCTTCTTCCCCGCCCCCTCCTGTCGCGCCTTGGCGACCAGCTGGTCGAGCACGGCCAGAAAGCTCTGATAATTTCCTGTCATTGACGGTGATGTCAGATATTTCCCGGCGACGACGACCGATGGTGTTCCCGTGATGCCGTAGTTTTTGGTCTTCTGCACTGACTGCTGCGATTTGCTCTCGACGGTGAAAGAGTTGTACATGTCGGAAAATTTTTTGGCGTCGACGCCGTGTTGTTCGGCCCATTTCGCCATCAATTTCGGGTCGTTCAAATCGAGCTTCTTATTGTGGACGGCGTCGAATACGTCCTGATGCAGCTTATCCAGCGCGCCCAGCGCTTCCAGGGTGTAGAAGGTTTTAGTCAGCGGAATCCACGAATCGCGAAACACTGTCGGAACGCGCTTGTATTCGACGTCGCCCGGCTGTTTCTTCACCCACGGTTCCAGCGCCGACTGCAAATCGTAGCAATGCGGGCAGCCGTAGTAGAAAAATTCGAGCACCTCGATCTTGTTGCCCGAAGCAGTCGGCTGCGGGCGTTCGAGCACGCGATAATCCTTGTTCACGACCGGTTCGGCGGCATTGCAGGCTACGGTCAGGCCGACCAGGCTGAACAAAAAAGCCTGAGCTGCGCGTTGGATGAATCTCAATAGTTTCTCCTTGGAAATGCGGTGAGCGCGTGAAAAACGGAAATGCGCAGTCAACGCCGTGGGCAACGCCGCAGCTCAGCCACTGACCTTGATTAGACTGGCTTCAATTCCGTTTTGTTTCAAGGTTTCGCGCGCGCGGTTCAGCTCTTCGCTTGTGGAAAAGGGGCCTAGCCGCACGCGATGCCAGATACCTTTGTCTGGCAAGGTCGTCGTTTGCACACGCGCTTCGACGCCGAGCAGCGCCAGCTCCGCCTTCATGCGGTCGGCCTCGGCCGCATTCTGAAACGCGCCCGCCTGCAGGAAATACGCGCTCCTCGCGCGCGCGGCCGGCGGTTGCGCAGTCGCCTGCTTGAATTGCTGATCGCTGACGACTTCATCGCCGGGCAGGATTTTATAGAATTCGAAACGCGGCTTGGCGTCCTCTGACACCGGCGCTCGCGCGGTCCTGGCATTATCGCCGGCAGCCGGCGTCTCGACATTCGCTTCTCCGGACTTGACCGCCGGCTGCGCAACGTTGGCAGGCTTTGCGCGCTCGCTCAGAAACGGACTCGGCATTTTGTAAACATACCAGGCGACGCCGAAAGCGATCGCGAAGCCGAGCAGTATGCCGATAAAAACGCCAATCAGCATCGGACCAGCGGCGCTGCGCGTCGCCAATCTCACGGGAGCGTTTTTGTAATCCTGGTTTTTGTAATCCTGTTCATAATCCTGATTCATTCAGACCTCTTGATCGCTTGGCGAACGCATGCGGGAAAGCGCGCGAACGCCTTACACCAAAACGCGTTCGCGGATAAACCCGATTCCATTGTTACATCTTTTCCGGCGCGCTTACACCCAATAACGCCAAACCATTTTTGACGATCTGACCGGTCGCGGCAACCAGCTTCAGGCGCGCGAGTTTGACGGCTTCGTCATCGACCAGAAAGTGCGTGGAATTGTAGTAGCTGTGAAATTCAGCGGCCAATTCGCGCAGGTAAAATGTAACGAGATGCGGCGACAGCTCACGGCAGCCGGCTTCGACAACTTCCGAAAAATCCCGCAAGCGGCGCAGCAGCGCGAATTCCTGTTCGCTGTTCAGGGGGGAGGCATCGGCCTCAGCCAGCGCCATGCAGTCGCCGCCCCATTCGCGCATCACACTGCAAATGCGGGCGTGCGCGTACTGCACGTAGTAAACCGGATTGTCGTTGCTTTGCGATTTGGCGAGATCGAGATCAAACTCCAGATGCTGATCGCTTTTGCGCAGCAGAAAAAAGAAGCGCGTGGCGTCCGCGCCGACATCGTCGATCAGATCGCGCAACGTGACGTAACCGCCCGCGCGTTTCGAAATCTTCACTTCACAGCCGGCGCGCATTACGGTGACCATCTGATGTAGTACGGAATCCGGATAGCCGGACGGAATGCCGAAATCGAGCGCCTGCAAGCCGGCGCGAACCCGCGTCACCGTGCTGTGGTGGTCAGCCCCCTGCACATTGATCGCGCGGGTGAAACCGCGCCGCCATTTGGTGACGTGATACGCGACATCGGGGACGAAGTAGGTGTAGCTGCCGTCGCGTTTCTTCATGACGCGATCCTTGTCGTCGCCGAACTCGGTCGTCTTTAACCACAGCGCGTCATCTTGCTCGTAAGTTTTGCCGGCGGCTTGCAACGCGTTGACGGTTTGTTCGAGCTTGCCATCGTCATACAGCGACGATTCGAGATAATAGCAATCGAAGATCACGCCGAATGCGCGCAGATCGCGATCCTGCTCGTTACGCAGCGCCCGCACGGCAAAGCGCGTGATCGCGGCGAGATTATCGCCGGCGCCATTTTCGGGATGCGCGTTGGCATAGGCATCGGCGATCTCGCAGACGTATTCGCCGTGGTAACCGTCGTCAGGGACGGTTGCGTCCCGCCCGCGGCGCTGGCGCAATCGCGCCTGCACGCTGAGGCCGAGGTTGTTTATTTGCGCGCCGGCGTCGTTGTAGTAGAACTCGCGGGATACGTCCCAACCGCTGGCCTCGAGCAAGCTGCAAATCGCATCACCGAGCGCCGCCTGTCTGCCATGGCCGACGTGCAGCGGACCGGTCGGATTGGCCGATACGAATTCGACGACGACTTTTCTGCCGGCGCCGACTTCGCTGCGGCCATAAGCGTCGCCGCGCGACCAGATCTCGCGCAAAACTTCGCGCTTTGCCGGCGGCTGCAGGAACAGATTGACAAAACCGCCGCCGGCGATTTCGGCTTTTTCGATGTACGGCGAAGCCGGCAGCGCCGCGACCAGTTGCGCAGCGACCTCGCGCGGATTGCGCTTCAGCGGCTTGGCCAATTGCAGCGCGAGATTGCACGCATAGTCGCCGTGCTGCACTTGCTTCGGGCGTTCGAGCTGCACCGTCGCCGCGGCCTCGGGTGCGACCGCGCGCAATGCCGCCGTCATAAGCGCGGTCAATTCGGTTTTTATGTCGGCGCCCGGCTGAAGCATCTCACCCCCACCCTAACCTTCCCCAGTCCCCGGCTTAATGCCCTGCCGGGGCAGGCAAGGGGGAAGGAATGGTTCGTCGCAGAGTTGGCATCGACAATCGGTACGAGCTTCATCCATCGCAGGCGTCAGAATTCGAGGGGATCGACATCCAGCGACCAGCGTATTTTTTTGCCTTTCTGGTCGAGCAGTTGTGGATGCCAAAGCGTCAGAAAAGCCTGCAGTGATTGGCGAGACGGCGATTGTACCAACAATTGCGCACGCTCCATCCCGGCCACGCGGGCGGGCTGGGCCGTGACCGGTTCGAAAACCTTGATACCCGGATGGCCAAGACGCGCCGCCGATTGCGCCGCTGCCGCGAGGAAATCCTGCGCGGCGGTGAATGCGCGCGCTTCGGCGCGCAACAGCGTCTGATACACATAAGGCGGAAAGCCGGC
Source organism: Burkholderiales bacterium (assembly GCA_013695435.1). Lineage (NCBI taxonomy): Bacteria > Pseudomonadati > Pseudomonadota > Betaproteobacteria > Burkholderiales > Burkholderiales bacterium. The sequence goes on from JACDAM010000060.1 coordinate 4,185, forward strand.
GCGTTCGCGTTCGGCGAGCAGTGTTTCGGCGAAAGCCGTGTAATCGTGCGCGATGACCGCGCTGTAGAGCGGATGCCCGGCAAACTGCGTCTGGATCAGAACTTCGCCGCGCGTCGCCGCCCGTCCGGCGCGGCCCGACACCTGGATCAATTGCGCGAACAACCGCTCGGAAGCGCGCCAATCCGAACTGTACAGCGAGCTGTCGGCATTCAGCACGCCGACCAGCGTGAGTCCGGCGAAGTCGTGCCCCTTGGCCAGCATCTGGGTGCCGACCAGGATGTCGATGCGGCCTTCGCCGATCGCCGTCAGCATGCCCTGCCATGCGGATTTGCGGCGCACGCTATCGCTATCGACGCGCAGAATGCGTGCGCCGGGAAACAAGCGCGTCAATGCCGCTTCGACACGCTGCGTACCGTGGCCGATCGCCGTGATGTCCTGGTTGCCGCATGCCGGGCACGCGATCGGCGGCGCCTCTTGGTGTCCGCAAAGATGGCAGCGCAATCGCCGCTCGCGCAAATGCAGCACGAGATAGCTCGCGCACCGTGCGCACGCCGATTTCCAGCCGCATGCGCTGCACATCAGCACCGGCGAATAACCGCGCCGGTTGATGAATACCAGGCTTTGCTCGCCGCGTTCAAAGCGCGCAGCGATCGCTTCGAGCAGGACTTTGGACAAGCCATCGACGAGAGGTTCGCGGCTGACGTCGATACAGCGCACGCTCGGCAGCTCGGCGCCTGCGGCGGCGCGAGCGGTCAATCGCAGCATGCGGAAGCGGCCGGCGCGGGCGTTGTAATAAGTCTCCAAAGCGGGTGTTGCCGAGCCAAGCACGATGCGCGCGTTCTGCTGTCGGGCGCGAAAAATCGCGAGATCGCGCGCCGAGTAGCGCAAACCTTCATGCTGCTTGAACGAGCTGTCCTGCTCCTCGTCGACGACGATCAGCCCGAGCCTCGCCAGCGGCGTGAAAACGGCAAGCCGCGTGCCGAGCACGATTTGGGCGCGGCCGGCTTGCGCGGCGAGCCAATTTGCAGTGCGCTCGCCGGCAGCGAGACTGCTGTGCAGCGTGACCAGATTCGCCTGTGGAAAGCGCGCGCGGAAGCGACTTTCGAGTTGCGGCGTCAAGGCGATTTCCGGCACCAGCACGAGCGCCTGTTCGCCTGCCTCGAGCACGTGCGCGATCACGCGCATATAGATTTCGGTCTTGCCGCTGCCGGTGATCCCGTGTAGCAACCAGACGTTGAAACCAGGCGCTTCGGCGAGAATTGCATCGACTCCGGCTTGCTGTTCGGCCGTCAGGCGCGGCTCCGCGATCTCCGCATGGCGGGTCGATGTCGCGACCGGCGCCGCGATTTTTTCAACCCAGCCCAGGGCGCTCATTTCGAGCAAGGCCTTGATCGCGCGCGGCGAAATTGCGCGCGCTTCCTCTTCCGCAAGTTCGGACTGGCGCAAGTGCGCGAGCAATCTGCGTTTAACGACGTGACGCCTGGGCAACATCGAATCATCGCGTTCGCGGCCGGCCTCGCTCAGGCGAAACGCAAGCTTCAATCGCTGCTTGATGGGCTTCGCCGCGCGCAACGCAGTCGGCAGCGCGTTCATCACGACCTGCCCAAGCGGGTGATGATAATAATCACTGCAAAAGCGTAGCAGCGAGAGAAGATCGGGCGACAGCGGCGGCACGTCGCGCAGGATGCGCGTCAGCGGTTTCAGGCGCGAATCGGCAATCCCGCTCGTCGTGGCGAGTTCGATGATCACACCGACGCGCTGACGGTTGCCGAACGGCACTTGCACGCGCGAACCGATATCGCCGCATGACAAGTCGTCCGGCGCCAGATAATCGAACAAACCATGAACAGGGACATCGAGAGCGACACGGGCGATGCGCGCACCGTGATCGCTTTTGGCATCCTGCGACGATGAACCTTCCGCCAACAGTGAAGCTTCCGCCACGGGCTCGCTCAGGCCGCGGGCGCCGGGCGGTGATATTGCGGGCTGATGCGACGCACCGCTTCGACCATCGCAAGCACGCGATCGGGTTGCGTGAATTGAGAGATGCCGTGACCAAGGTTGAAGACGTGCCCATTGCCCGCGCCAAAACTCGCCAGAACTTTTGCCACCTCGGCCTCGATCACCTTGGGCTCGGCAAACAGGACAAACGGATCGAGATTTCCCTGCAGCGCAACGCGCCCGCCTATCGCGCTGCGCGCCTTCCCGATATCGACCGTCCAGTCGAGGCCTACGCCATCGCAGCCGCATTCGGCCATATCGTTCAGCCATGCGCCGCCGCCCTTGGTAAAGACGATGATCGGCACGCGCGCGCCGTCGCGTTCGCGGATCAGGCCGGCGATGATTTTGCTCATGTAGCCGAGCGAGAACTCGAGATAGGCGGCATGCGACAATGCCCCGCCCCAGGTATCGAAAATCATCACGGCTTGCGCGCCGTGTTCGACCTGGGCATTGAGATAAGCGGTGACGGCGCGCGCGTTTACGTCGAGGATACGATGCAGCAAATCGGGGCGGCGATACAGCATGGTCTTGAGGTGGCGAAAATCGCTGCTGGCGCCGCCTTCGATCATGTAGCACGCGAGCGTAAACGGGCTGCCGGAAAAGCCGATCAGCGGCACCGAATCGTTCAAGGCGCGGCGAATCTCGCCAACAGCTTCCAGCACGTAGCGCAGTTCCGCCGCGGGATCGGGCGCGGCGAGCGCCAGGATATCGCGCTCGTCGCGCAATGGGCGATGAAATTTCGGGCCTGCGCCGTTTGCGAAATACAAACCCAAACCCATCGCATCAGGGATGGTCAGGATGTCGGAAAACAGGATCGCGGCGTCGAGCGGGAAACGTTGCAGCGGCTGCAATGTGACTTCGCTTGCGAATGCGGGATTTTTGCACAGCGAGAGAAAATCGCCGGCGCGCGCGCGCGTTTCATTGTATTCGGGCAGATAGCGGCCGGCTTGGCGCATCAGCCAAACCGGCGTGTACGGAACCGGCTGGCGCGACAATGCGCGCAGGAACGTGTCGTTTTTTGGCGCGCCCATGTGCTAGGCGAACAACGCGGCAATCTGCTGCTGAATTTTCTCCGCCGCCGCGCGCGGATCGGCAGCGTCGCGGATCGGCCGGCCGACGACGACGTAATCGGCGCCGCTTCGGAAAGCGTGTTCTGCGGTTACGACGCGCTTCTGGTCATCGGTCGATTGATTATCGACCGGGCGTATGCCGGGCGTCACAACCAGCAGACGTTCGCCAAGCTGCTCGCGCAACTTGCCCGCTTCGAGGCCGGATGAAATGACGCCGTCACAACCGGCCTCGAGCGCACGCCGCGCGCGCGACAGCACCAGATGCTCGACGTCGCAGGCGAAACCGAGATCGTCGAGATCGCCGCGGTCCAGGCTGGTCAGGGCGGTGACCGCCAGGATTTTTATCTCGCCCTTGGCTTCCGCCGCCGCTTCCATGATGGCCTGATTGCCGTGCACGGTCGCGAAGGTCGCGCCTCTGCTGCTCAATTGACGGACCGCCGAGCGCACGGTTTCCGGCACGTCGAAAAACTTCAGATCGACAAAAACTTTCTTGCGCCTGGCGCTCAGCCATTCCATCAATTCGAAATAGCCTCCGGCCATGAAAAGTTCGAGGCCGAGCTTGTAGAAAACGACGGAATCGCCGAGCGCTTCAACGAGCTGGCGGGCGCGCCCCGCCTCCGCCACGTCGAGCGCAAAAATCAGGCGCTCGGGCGGCGCGATCGCTTTCGTCGATAGCATCGGATGATTCGCAGCGAGAAACCGGCTGAAACGATCAACGCGGCAGTTCGGAACTGCCCATCAGGAACTCGTCGACGGCGCGCGCAGCCTGGCGGCCCTCGCGAATCGCCCACACGACGAGCGATTGGCCGCGGCGCATGTCGCCAGCCGCGAACACTTTCGGAATCGAAGTCTGATAACGCAGCGTGTCGGCGGCGACGTTGCCGCGCGCGTCCAGGCCGACGCCCAATTCCCGCAGCATGCCCTCGTGCACCGGATGCAGATAACCCATCGCAAGCAGCACGAGATCAGCCTTGATGTCGAATTCACTGCCGGCCATTTCCTGCATTGCCCACGCGCCCTTGCCGTCCTTTTTCCATTCGAGGCGAATCGCGTGCAGCTTTTTGACGCGGCCGTTCGCTCCGGAAAACGCTTTGGTGGCGACACTCCAGTCTCGCGCGCAGCCTTCCTCCTGCGAGGACGAAGTGCGCATCTTCATCGGCCAATTCGGCCAGGTCAACGGCTTGTTTTCTTTTTCCGGCGGCTGCGGCAGCAATTCGAATTGCGTGATAGCGACAGCTCCCTGGCGAATCGAAGTGCCGATACAGTCGGAGCCGGTATCGCCGCCGCCGATGACAACTACATGTTTGCCCTTGGCCGCCACGCTGATCTCGTCCGCCACGCGGTCACCCGCATTGCGCTTGTTCTGCTGCGGCAGAAAATCCATCGCGTACATGATGCCGTCGAGCTCGCGGCCGGGAACCGGCAGATTGCGCGGGTCCTCCGAGCCGCCAGTCAGCACGACCGCGTCAAATTCGCCGAGTAGTTGTCTGGCCGCAACGTTGACGCCGATATGCTGGTTGACGCGGAACTCGACGCCCTCCGCGCTCATCTGTTGCATGCGCCGATCGATCAGATGCTTTTCCATCTTGAAATCCGGAATCCCGTACCGCATGAGGCCGCCAATGCGGTCGTTCTTCTCGAACAGCACGACATCGTGGCCGGCGCGCGCGAGCTGCTGCGAACACGCGAGCCCGGCCGGACCCGAACCGACGACTGCGACGCGCTTGCCGGTTTTGCGATGCGGCGGCTGCGGCGCGACCCAGCCTTCCGCCCACGCCTTGTCGATGATCGCGTGCTCGATCGATTTGATCGTGACCGGATCGTCATTGATGTTCAGGGTGCACGCGGCTTCACACGGCGCCGGACAGATGCGTCCGGTGAATTCCGGAAAGTTGTTGGTCGAATGCAGAACCTCGATCGCCTCGCGCCAATTCTGGCGGTAAACCAGATCGTTCCAGTCCGGAATGATGTTGTTGACCGGGCAACCGGTCTGGCAAAACGGAATGCCGCAATCCATGCAGCGCGCGCCCTGCTTGCCGATCTCGGCATCGGGAAGCGGAAAAATAAATTCGCGGTAATTGCGGACGCGCTCGGTGATCGGCAGATACTTTGGGTCGTGCCGCTCGATCTCCATGAATCCTGTGGGTTTTCCCACTTGGGCAACTCCCTGCAAGTTTTGTGGTGCCAGCGTTACGCGAGTGTGGCGCCGGTAACCCGGTCCGGCTTATACGTAATGCGTAAGCAAGTGGTTTCCGGCGACTAAAGGAGAACAGCGCTGCTGTGTGGGCGCGCGTCTATACGAGTTCGGCGACCGCCGCGGAAGCAGCTTGCGCCGCAGCGAGTTCTTGCAGCGCGCGCCGGTATTCCATGGGCATGATCTTGACGAACCTCGGCAGGTAGCTTTCCCATTGCTCGAGGATCGCCGCGGCGCGCGCGCTGCCGGTGTAGTGTTTATGTTGTTCGACAAGCATTCGCAGCAGGCGCGCATCGGGTTGACCGAGATGGCTGACATCGACCTTGCCGTGGCTTTCCAGATCGCCGCCGCGGCCCGATGTGCCGCCGATCGCATCGAGCGCGCGGTCTTCTTCCGGAACTGCCTCGAGTTCGACCATCGCCATATTGCAGCGCTGCTCGAAGCTGCCGTCTTCGTCGAGCACGTAAGCGACGCCGCCGCTCATGCCGGCGGCGAAGTTGCGCCCGGTTTTGCCGAGCACGACGACCGTGCCGCCGGTCATGTATTCGCAGCCATGATCGCCGACGCCTTCAACCACCGCCGTGCAACCCGAATTGCGCACGGCGAAACGCTCGCCGGCGACGCCGCGAAAATAGCATTCGCCGCTGATCGCGCCGTACAGCACGGTATTGCCGACGATGATGTTCTGCTCGGGCACGATGCGACTCTCGGCCGGCGGATAAATCACGATGCGCCCACCCGACAAGCCTTTGCCGACGTAATCGTTGGCTTCGCCGGCAAGCTCGAACGTGATGCCGTGCGCGAGAAATGCGCCGAAGCTCTGGCCGGCCGTGCCTTTCAGCTTGATGTGGATGGTATCTTCGGCCAACCCTTCATGGCCATAGCGCTTCGCCACTTCTCCCGACAGCATTGCGCCGACGGTGCGATGAATGTTGCGGATTTTGCTTTCGATTTTAACCGGCTTCTGCGCTTGCAGCGCGGGTTGTGCTGCGGCAATCAGCTTGTGATCGAGGGCATTGCCAAGGCCATGGTCCTGCGCCTCACACCGGTAGCGCGCGACGTCTGCACCCACCGGCGGCTGGTACAGGATGCGCGAGAAATCGAGGCCGCGCGCCTTCCAGTGGTCGACCGATTTTCGGACATCGATGCGATCCGGGCGGCCGATCATTTCGTTGAAGCTGCGAAAGCCCATTTGCGCCATCAGTTCGCGCACTTCCTCGGCGACAAAGAAAAAATAATTGACGACGTGTTCGGGCTCGCCGGTGAATTTTTTGCGCAGCTCCGGATCCTGGGTTGCGACGCCGACCGGACAGGTATTCAGATGGCATTTGCGCATCATGATGCAGCCTTCGACGATCAGCGGCGCGGTCGCAAAACCGAATTCATCGGCGCCGAGCAGCGCGCCGATGACGACGTCGCGGCCGGTTTTCATCTGACCATCGGCCTGCACGGCGATGCGTCCGCGCAGCTTGTTCAACACCAGGGTCTGCTGGGTTTCTGCGAGCCCCAATTCCCACGGCGTGCCTGCGTGTTTGATCGACGACAACGGCGACGCGCCCGTGCCGCCGTCGTGACCCGAAATCGTCACGTGATCGGCATGCGCTTTGGCGACACCGGCGGCGATCGTGCCAACGCCGACTTCCGACACCAGCTTGACGCTGATCGAAGCGGCGGGGTTGACGTTTTTCAGATCGTGGATCAGTTGCTTCAGATCCTCGATCGAATAGATGTCGTGATGCGGCGGCGGCGAAATCAGGCCGACTCCGGGCACCGAGTGGCGCACTTTAGCGATCTCGCCGCTGACTTTGTGCCCCGGCAATTGACCGCCTTCGCCGGGCTTGGCGCCTTGCGCCATCTTGATCTGCAGCTGGTCGGAATTGACCAGATATTCGGCAGTGACGCCGAAGCGGCCGGCGGCGACCTGCTTGATCGCCGAGCGCATCGAATCGCCGTTCGCCATAGGTATGAAGCGATCGCGCTCCTCGCCGCCTTCGCCGGTATTCGATTTGCCGCCAATGCGATTCATCGCGATCGCCAGCGTGGTATGCGCTTCGCGCGAGATCGAACCGTACGACATGGCGCCGGTGGCGAAACGCTTGACGATTTCTTTCGCGGGCTCGACTTCATCCAGTGGAATCGGCTGCGCTGCCGGTTTCAGATCGAACAGGCCGCGCAAGGTCATGAGTTGCGCCGATTGCTCGTTGATCAGCGCTGCGTATTCCTTGTAGGTCGAATAATTGTTGGCGCGGGTCGCCAATTGCAGTTTGGAAATCGATTCCGGTGTCCACATGTGGCCTTCGCCGCGAATGCGAAAAGCGTATTCACCACCGGCGTCGAGATCGTTGCGGTACAGCGGACTATCGCCGAACGCGAGGCGATGGCAACGCATCGCTTCCTCCGCGACTTCCGTAATGCCGATGCCTTCGACGTTGCTCGGCGTGCCGGTGAAATAGCGCTCGACGAACGGCGTGTTCAGCCCGACCGCCTCGAAAATCTGCGCGCCGCAATACGATTGATAGGTCGAGATGCCCATCTTCGACATCACTTTCAGCAGGCCCTTGGCGGTCGCCTTGATGAAGCGCTTGCACGCTTCCTTGTGTGTCAGCTCGATCGGCAGCAGATCCTTCATCTCACCCAGCGTTTCGAACGCCAGATACGGGTGAACCGCTTCGGCGCCGTAGCCTGCGAGCAACGCGAAATGATGGACTTCGCGCGCCGAACCGGTTTCGACGACGAGGCCGGCGTTCGTGCGCAGGCCGGCGCGGATCAGATGATGATGGGCGGCAGCGGTCGCAAGCAACGCGGGAATTGCGACGCGCTCGGTGCTGATGGCGCGGTCGGTCAATATGATGATGTTGTATTGGCCTGCAATTGCCTGCTCGGCCTCGCGGCACAGCGTATCCAGCGCCGCTTCCATTCCATCCGCGCCCTGCTCGGCCGGATAGCAGATGTCGAGCTCGATCGCGCGAAACGCACCATTGGTGTAGTCGGCGATGCGCCGGATTTTTTCCATGTCCGCGCCGTTCAGCACCGGTTGACCGGCTTCGAGGCGCAGCGGCGGATCGGTCTCATCGATACCCAACAAGTTCGGACGCGGACCGATAAACGACACCAGCGACATCACCAGCTCTTCGCGGATCGGATCGATAGGCGGATTGGTGACCTGCGCGAACATCTGCTTGAAATAGTGATAAAGCGGCTTCGGCCGGTCCGACATGACGGCGAGCGGCGAATCGTTGCCCATCGAACCGACCGCTTCCTGGCCGGTCGCCGCCATCGGCTGCAGCAGGAATTTCAGATCTTCCTGGGTATAGCCAAATGCCTGCTGACGATCCAGCAAGGAGGCGCGCGGCTTGAACCTGGCGGCGGCCGCAGCCGGCAGTTCTTCGAGCACGATGCGCGATTGGTCGATCCACTGCCGATAAGGCTTGGCGCGGGCGAGGCCGGCTTTCAACTCCTCGTCGCCGATGATGCGGCCGGCTTCCAGATCGATCAGAAACATCTTGCCGGGCTGCAGCCGCCACTTGGCTACGATCTTGTGCTCGGGAATCGTCAACACACCCATTTCCGAAGCCATGACGACGATGTCGTCGTCGGTAATCAGATAGCGCGCCGGGCGCAGGCCGTTGCGATCGAGCGTCGCGCCGATTTGCCGGCCGTCGGTAAAAGCGACCGCTGCCGGGCCGTCCCAAGGCTCCATCAACGCGGCGTGATATTCGTAGAATGCGCGGCGTTCTTCGTCCATCAAAGGATTGCCGGCCCACGCTTCCGGGATCAACAGCATCATCGCGTGCGCCAGCGAATAGCCGCCGTTGACCAAGAGTTCGAGCGCATTGTCGAAGCACGCCGAGTCGGATTGGCCATCGGCGATCAGCGGCCACAGCTTTTCAAGATCGTCGCCGAACACCGGCGATGAAAGCGCCTGGCGGCGCGCGGCCATCCAGTTCACATTGCCGCGCAGCGTGTTGATCTCGCCGTTGTGGGCGATCATGCGGAACGGATGCGCCAGATCCCAGCTCGGGAAGGTGTTGGTCGAGAAGCGCTGATGCACGAGCGCCAGAGCCGATACCATGCGCTCGTCATCGAGGTCCGGGTAGTATTCGCTGACCTGGCGCGCCAGCAGCATGCCTTTGTACACCAGTGTGCGTGACGACATCGAAGGGATGTAAAAACTCTTGCCGCCTTCGAGATTTAGCGCGCGCACGGTATTGGCGATGGTTTTGCGCACGACGAAGAGCTTGCGCTCGAAACCGTCGCCATCGAGGGCGCCGCGCGCGAAGAAAATCTGGCGGACGACAGGTTCTACGGCGCGCACATCGACGCCCAGGCCGCTATTACGAGTCGGCACATCGCGCGAGCCGAGCACGCCCAAACCCTCCACAGCCGAGCACTTGGCGATGATTTGCTCGCAAGCCGATCGGCCCTGCGCATCCTGCGGCAAAAAAACCATGCCGACGCCGTAATCCCCCGCGGCGGGCAGTGCGAATCCGCGCGTAGCGCATTCGGCGCGCAGGAAGGCATCGGGAATCTGAAGCAGAATACCGGCGCCGTCGCCGGCCAGAGGGTCGGCGCCGGTCGCGCCCCGGTGCGTCAGGTTGTTCAGAATTTCCAGACCCTGACGAATGATTGCGTGACTTTTCGCGCCTTTGATATGCGCGATGAAGCCGACGCCGCACGCGTCGTGCTCGTTGGCGGGGTCGTACAAACCTTGCCGGGGTGGCAGCATCGAATGAGTCACTTCCATCTTAAGGTGGCGGACAGCAGAACCGCGGTTGCGGCGGGCGATTACGCAATCCCGGCTTGGCGCCGGAGAAACAACGGAGAAACCGGCAAAGTTTACCGCGTTCGACGATAGGCTTCAATCATGCGCGGGCAGTGGACGTCGTTAGGTACTGCGGCGAGCCAACAGCCAACTACAACGAAAGGTCGCTCTCCGCAAACCGCAAGCGTCCTACACCTCTTCGACGGCAAAAAGCCGCCGATGTTCGCGGATGGCGTAGCGGTCGGTCATGCCGGCGATGTAGTCGGCAACGGCGCGGGGTAATTCTGCCGCGGCCTGCTCCTGAAACTGTGGCGGCAAGAGCTTTGGCTGTTCGATGAATAATTGGAACAACTCCGCGATGATGCGGCGCGCCTTGTTGCTCATGCGCGCGACCTGATAATGCTCATAGAGGCTGTTGCGGAGAAAACGCTTCAATTCGCGTTGTTGTTCCTCGATCTCGGGGCTGAACGCGATCAGCGGCGCGGCAGCGCGCACGTCACTTATAGTTCGGGGCGCAACGGCTTCAATGTTAGCGGCGCTTTGCTGCATCAGATCGACGGCGAGCGTGTTAATCATGCGCCGCACCGTTTCGTGCACGAGGCGGCGGCCGCCAAGCGCCGGAAACAGTGCTTTCACCTCGGCCAGATGACGCGCGAATATGGCGATTTCGGCGAGCGCCTCGAGCGTAATCAAGCCCGAACGCAGGCCGTCATCGACATCGTGATTGTTATAGGCGATCTCATCGGCAAGATTGGTGAGCTGCGCTTCGAGAGAAGGCTGCTGCCGGTTAAGAAACCGTTTCCCGACTTCGCCCAGCGCCTTCGCGGTTTCGCGCAAGCAATGCTTCAGGATGCCTTCGCGGGTTTCGAAGCACAGGTTCAAGCCGTCGAAGCTCGCATAGCGCTGTTCGAGCAAATCGACGACACGCAAGCTTTGCAGATTGTGCTCGAAGCCCCCACTGCCCTTCATGCACGCGTTCAGCGCGTCCTGCCCGGCGTGGCCGAATGGCGTGTGCCCCAGATCGTGCGCCAGCGAAATCGCCTCGACCAGGTCTTCGTTCAAATTGAGGCTGCGCGCAATCGACCGGCCGATTTGCGCGACTTCGAGGCTATGCGTCAGACGCGTTCGAAACAGGTCCCCTTCGTGGTTAACGAAAACCTGCGTCTTGTACTCTAGCCGGCGAAACGCTGTTGAATGGATGATGCGATCGCGATCGCGCTGGAATTCGCTGCGTGCGACGGGCGCGGGTTCAGTGTGCCGGCGGCCGCGTGAATTTGCGTCGCACGCTGCGTACGGTGCGAGGTCTAGCCGCCGCATTTCAGACACGCGCCGGCGCCAGCGCTTCAAACATGCGCCGGCGCGCCGCTGACTTCCAGCGTTTCGATCAATGCGCTGTGCGGAAACTCGCCGGTAACGAAAGCATCGCCGATTCGTTTCAGAAGCACCAGGCGCAGCTTGCCGTCTTCGACTTTCTTGTCATGCCCCATGAGCTTCAGATAACGACCGACACCCAGATCAGGCGCTGCGACCGGCAAACGCGCGCGTCGGTAAAGATCGGCGGCACGGTTAACGTCGACCGCACCGATATAACCGAGCCGGCGCGAGAGGTCGAGCGCCTGAAGCGTTCCGGCCGCAATCGCTTCGCCGTGCAGCCATTCACCGTACCCAAGCCCGGTTTCGATCGCGTGACCGAAGGTGTGGCCGAGGTTTAATAGCGCGCGGACGGCGTTTTCGTGTTCGTCTTCGGCGACGATCTCCGCCTTGATTTGGCACGAACGTTGGATCGCATGGGCAAGCGCTGCGCTATCTCGGTTGAACAGCACCTCAATGTTTTTTTCGAGCCATTCGAAAAATGACGGATCGCGGATCAAACCGTACTTGATGACCTCGGCGAGACCGGCGGAAAGTTCGCGATCAGGTAGCGTCGCCAATGTTGCCGTATCGGCTAATACCAGTCGCGGCTGATAGAACGCGCCGATCATGTTTTTGCCGGCGGGATGGTTGATACCGGTCTTGCCGCCGACCGAGGAATCCACTTGCGCGAGCAAGGTCGTCGGAATCTGGATAAACGGAACTCCGCGCAAATACGTCGCAGCCGCGAACCCGGCCATATCGCCAATCACGCCGCCGCCGAGCGCGATCAGCGTGGTCTTGCGCTCGCAACGCTGAGCCAGGAGAGCATCGAATATCAGGTTCAGCGTTTTCCAGTTCTTGTGAGCTTCGCCGTCCGGCAAAACGATAGGCACTGCCTCTACATCATGCGTCGCCAAAACCCTGGTCAGCGCAGCGAGGTAGAGCGGCGCGACCGTGGTATTGGTGACGATGGCAACGCGAGGTTGCGGCAGGCAGTCGATCAGCGCATCCGGCTTTTGCAGCAGGCCTTCTCCGATATGGATCGGATAGCTTCGCGCGCCGAGCGAAACGGTAAGAATGTGCATCGCGTTCGTCGTTAGAGAAAGTCGCGCATCTTACACGCCGGGTGTCGCTGTCGTCAGCGAATTGAACCCGCCTGAACCACCCTGCTGCGAAGCGAGTCTGGATTCAAGCACGCACGCCAGGTTGCGCGGGCTCTGGCGGCTCGAGTCTATGACGATATCGGCAACCTCGATATAAAGCGGATCGCGCGCGGCATAAAGCTCAGCCAACCGTGCTTGCGGATCGGCGATTTGCAGGAGCGGACGGTTTTTGTCGTGGCGCGTGCGCTGCCACAGTTCGTGCGCGGTTGCGCGCAGATAGACAACGCAGCCGGAGCGCTTCAGCAACGCCCGATTCTCCTCACGCAAAATGACGCCGCCGCCTGTCGCGAGCACGATATTCCGCAGATGGGTCAGCTCGCTGAGAACGGCGGTTTCCCGTGTGCGAAAACCGGCTTCGCCTTCGATCTCGAATATCAGCGGAATCGTAGCGCCCGTGCGCTGCACGACTTCGTGATCGCAATCGCGGAAAGTCTTGCCGAGGCGTCTGGCCAATACGCGGCCGACCGAGGTCTTGCCGGCCCCCATCATCCCGATCAGGATAATGTTAGCGGGTACAGCGGGCTGGGATTCAATCGGCGCATCGCTCATCCGCGGATTCTAAGGAGCAAAGCGACTGCGAGGCAAGCTGGCCGGACCGATTGCTGGGGCTGTAAAAAGAAAACGGCGGCCCCAAGGCCGCCGTTTTCAACCGAATTTCGCCCGGAAGCGGAGATTAACGCACGCTGAGTGTTTCCTTGATGATGCGCGGGGTGATGAACACCAGCAACTCGCGGCGGTCGTCGGTCTTCGCATTGTTTTTGAACAAATAACCGAGTACCGGAATGTCGCCGAGCAACGGTACTTTGTTGATCGTCTGGGTCTCGGTTTGCTCGTAGATTCCGCCGATTACCACCGTACCGCCGTTTTCGACCAGCACCTGCGTCGTAATCTGCTTGGTGTCGATCGCAGGCCCGGCAATCGTGTCAGTGCCCCGGCTGTCCTTGTTCACGTTCAGGTTCATGATGATGTTGTCATCGGGCGTGATCTGAGGCTTGACCTTCAAACCGAGCACAGCCTTTTTGAACGAAACGCTGGTCGCACCGCTGCTGCTCGCCTGCAGAAACGGGATTTCCGTACCCTGCTCTATGGTCGCTTCCACCTGATCCGCCGTCACAACGCGCGGGCTGGAGATGATCTTGCCCTTGCCGTCGGACTGCAGCGCCGAGACTTCGAGGTTCAGAAAGCGACTCAGCGCTTCGTTGAACAGGACTACCGAGAATACTCCTGGTATCGCGCCGGCGATGCCCGCCGCAGGCAAATTAACGCCGAGGCTCTGGCCCAGAGTTGGCGCCGTCGCCAGTTGGCCAGTAAAGGCGCCTGTTGCATCGAGCGACCCGCCGACGGTCGTGCGCGTATCACCCGGGGTCGACACGCCGGGCAAGCGTCCCGCCGCGCCGCGATCGACCACGCCCAACCGTGCACCGAGGTTTTTACTGAAGGTATCGGTCGCTTCGACAATCCGCGCTTCAATCATGACCTGGCGAACCGGAATATCGATCTTCTTAATCAGCCCGCGCACATCTTCGAGACGGCTTGCGATATCCTGAACAAACAGCGTGTTGGTCCGCGGATCGATGACGGCGCTGCCGCGCTTCGACAGGATTTTCTGCTTGTCGTCGGTCAAAATTTTCTGGAACGCTTCAGCGCGCTGATAATTCAGTTGAAAGCTTTCGGTACGCGTCGGCTCCAGATCCGAAATCTGCTGCTTGGCTTCGAGTTCCAGCTTTTCCTTCGTGGCTAGTTCGTCGCGCGGCGCGATCAACACCACGTTGCCGTTCTTGCGAAGATCGAGGCCCTTGCTTTGCAGGATGATGTCGAGCGCCTGATCCCACGGCACGTCTTTCAAGCGCAAGGTCAGGTTGCCGCTGACGGTATCGCTGGTGATGATGTTGAGGCCGGTAAAGTCGGCGATGACTTGCAGCACCGAACGCACTTCAACGTTCTGAAAATTTAGCGACAGCTTTTCGCCGCTGTAGCCGGAGCGTCCGCCTTGCACGAGCTTGTTCGGATCTTCGACGACCGGTTTTATTTCCACGATGAAGCGGTTATCGGTCTGGTAAGCCGAGTGCTCCCACATCCCTTTGGGCTCGATCACGACCCGGGTGTTGCCGCCCTGCGCCGTCGCCGTCACGGTTTGTACCGGCGTAGCAAAATCGACTACATCGAGACGGCGTTCGAGATTGCTCGGCAGCGAAGTGCGGATGAAATCGATCACAATCGACTTGCCCTGCTTGCGGAGATCAATTCCGGTCGTGTTGTCGGAAAGGTCGATAACAACACGCCCTTCGCCATCTTTTCCGCGCCGGAAATCGATATCGCGCAAGCTATGCGTCTGGTCGCCATTCGAAGCTTCGGCGAAGCGCGAAACGCTACCGCCTTCAGTCGCGGCCGCAGTGCCGGCTTGCAAGGTCACCATCACGGTCTTGCCTTCAACCTGCGCCTCATAAGTCGATGCCTTCGTCAAATTCAGCACCAGCCGGGTACGGGCGCCGGCTTGCACCAGGTTGAGGCTGCGCAAGCTGCCTTCGCCGACTTCTTTCGAGTTTTTTCCGAGCCCGTTGCTGGTGTTCGCGAAATCGAATGCGATGCGCGGCGGGTTGCTGATGGTGAAGCCCGATGGCACGGCGGCCGGCGGCTCTTTCATCGTGATTTTGACGAGCAGTTTGGAGCCTGGCAAGTCGGACACGTCGATCGCCTGGATGCTGTTCTGCCCCGCGTCTTCAGCCTTGGGCGCAGCGAGCGCCAGGCTCGCCGATGCAAACGCCGTCAGGCACGTGAGACCGGCGATACGTTTAAGTGCAATCAGTGACTTCATCATTTTTTCTGCTCCTGTTCGTCCTGTAACAGCAGGCTGCTTGGTCGTTCAGTCCAATCACCCGCGCCGTCCTGAACGATCTCTTTCAGATTTACCGAAGCGTCGGAAATTTCCGCCACGATGCCGAAATCCTGTCCCATGTAATTACCTGTTTTTACGCGATAAATTGTGTTGTCCTGGGTCCTGACCAAGGCGTAGGTGACACGGTCCCTGTATAAGGTGCCGACCATTTTCAGGTTATCCAGCGGAAATGCTTCGAGTGGTTCCTTGCGCCGGTTAAGATCAGGCTGCAAGCCACTGCCCGCGCCCTTGGCCACCTCGACCTTGCGTGGCTCGAACGGGTTAGGCATCTCGAACGCCGCGTAGGTAACCGGCTCGTAAGCGATCGCCTGCGGCAGCGGGTCGATATGCACTGGCAAACCGTTACCTGAATCCTTGACGAACTGGCGCAGGTCCTGATGCGATTCGCCGCCGCAGCCAATTACGAGCGCGCCGGCAAATGCCATGAGTAGTTTGGTCCGAATCATTTTTTTGCCGCCTTGTCTTTAGCCGCTTTTTTCTGCGTGGATACTTCCTCTTCGTCCAGGTAGCGGTAGGTTTTGGCGACGGCATCCATCGCCAGCAGGCCACCCTGGCTAGCGGTAATGTTCATATCGTTCAGGGTCACGATGCGCGACAGCTGAGCGATATCGCTCGCGAATGCGCCCATGTCGTGATATGTGCCGGTTACCCGGATCGCAATCGGCAGTTCGGCGTAAAATTCGGAGACGCTTTCCTGTGTCGCCGGCCTGAACAATTCGAACTGCAAGCCGCGGCCAAGCCCGGCCTGATTGATATCGGTCAAAAGCGCATCCATTTCAGATTTGCTCGGCAATTGTTTGAGCAGCGCCCCGAATGATTGCTCGATCTCGGCCAACTGCAGGCGATACGCATCGAGGTTAACCGCGAGCTTCTTGCGGTCCATGAATTTGGTTCGCAACTCGGCTTCCTTGTGCTCGGCCGTTTCCAGTTCGGTCAACTGATTTTGCCAGTCGAACCAGTAAGCCGCGCCGACGATCACGAGCAGCAAAATCAGCAGCGCGCCGAGCTTTGGCATGATCGGCCAGGAACCGACCGTCCTCAGGCTCAGCCCTTTGAAATCGTCGAATGTCATAGCGATTTATCCTTGGTTCGCTGTGCCGCCAACTTGGGCGCCGTCGATTCCGCAGTCAGCGTCTCGCGCGTGGTCTTCAGGTTCAGGCTGAATTCGGAAAGGCGTGTCGGGCCTTGCTGCGCCGCCTTGATTTCGACCAGTGCCGGCAATTCGAGCCATGGGCTCGAATCGAGATTGCGCATCAAGGTCGAGACGCGTGCATTCGATTGCGCATAGCCGCTCAGGCTCAGGCTGTTGCCGGCTTGCTTGATACCTTTCAAGTAGACGCCGTCAGGTAATTGACGCGCCATCTGATCGAGCACGTGCACAGTTTCGGCGCGGTTACCCTGCAGCGTTTCCACAA
Organism: Burkholderiales bacterium; assembly: GCA_013695435.1. Lineage (NCBI taxonomy): Bacteria > Pseudomonadati > Pseudomonadota > Betaproteobacteria > Burkholderiales > Burkholderiales bacterium. The sequence continues at coordinate 21,039 of JACDAM010000060.1, forward strand.
CCGCTTTGCGGCCCAGCAGCGCTTGGGTCAATTCCTTGATCTTGCGGATTTCCTCGATCTGTTTATCGAGCGTCGCGATTTCGGTTTCGAGATAACTATTGCGGCTCATCTGATTTTCGATGCGGCTACTGTTGACCCCGTGCACCGCAAACCAGATGGCAACACCGAGAAACGCGGCGGCGCCGGCAAAGATGTAGAATTCGCGCTGCCTGGCAGCACGCTTCATTTCGCGGTGCGGCAGCAGATTGATGCGTATCATGAGTCAAACCTCCGCATGGCCAGCCCGCACGCAACCATCAACGAGGGTGCATCGCCGGCGAGATGACGTGGTCTGATCTTCGACGATAAAGCCATGTTGGTGAACGGATTGGCAATTCCGGTCCTGATTTGCGTATGCTCGGCGACCAGCACATCGAGCCCGGGAATCGCCGCGCATCCGCCAGCCAAGAACAAATGATGGACCTGGGTGAACTGTGTCGAGGTATAAAAGAACTGCAGTGCCCGCGCAACTTCGGTCGCAACACGTTCCATGAACGGACGCAGTACGTCGGACTCGTAATTCTGCGGCAGTCCGCTGTTGCGCTTCGCCGCTTCGGCCTCATCCGCCGACAATCCAAAATGCTGACGAATATCATGGGTCAGCGCGTTGCCTCCGAATGGCTGTTCGCGCAGATAAACCGACTGGCGGTTGCGGACAACATTGATCGTGGTCATGGCGGCGCCAATATCAACGACCGCGATCAGTTGATCTTTACCCTGGTTCGGAAGATGAACATCGATTAATTCGAAAGCAGTCTGGGTTGCGAACTGCTCGACGTCCATGACCACTGCTTTTAGTCCAGCGCCCTCGACTGCGGCAATGCGGTCCTCCACTTTTTCCTTGCGCGAGGCGGCGATCAGAACTTCGACGTCTTCGTTGCTGCCTGCCAGCGGCCCGAGCACCTGAAAATCCAGATTGACCTCATCAAGCGGGAACGGGATGTGTTGATTGGCCTCGGTCTCGACCTGCATTTCCAGTTCATCCTCGCGCAGTCCGGCGGGAACGATGATCTTTTTCGTAATCACAGCAGTCGAAGGCAAGGCGAGTGCCAGATTTTTTACGCGAGCGCCCATGCGCTTCCAGCCGCGCTTGAGGGCTTCGGTAACGGCCTCGAGGTTGGCCACATTGCCGTCCACCACAGCGTCGGCAGGAAGCGGCTCGATCGCATAGCGCTCGATTCGATACAGCTTGCCGGCGCTGCTTAATTCGACCATCTTCACGGACGACGAGCTGATATCGGCACCCAGCAGATTCTCCGATGGACCCGACATCAAGTTATGTAGCAAGGCAAATTTGAATTTAAATTTCTCTTTCATCATAATTGGTTATGCGGTTATTTCACATAATTCACATTAAAGTATATTCACAAGATTAGGTAAAGTAAAGCTTTTGTGTGTACATTACAATTCTGTTCATTCCTGCTCATGCCTGAGCGCAAGCTTCATGCCCATTTGGCGGCTTTGCCTCATGTACGGAATTGTCCAAGGGAAACGTCAGGCGATCCCGGCGGCAGCCGCAAATCCGCACACCAGGATGCGGCAGTTTCTGACGGACTAAGGCAGCGCTCAGTGCCGCATGCGAGCGCGCCCTTGAAATACGGCCGCTGCAAGCACGCCTTTACAACCACGGCGGCAACGGTGCGTATAATTAATCTGAGTCCCCGCAGCCACTCATCTGTTATAGGAATCAGCAATGTCGCGTTGGTTAACTTACCCTTTGTTCTTCCTGCTTGGATTCGGTTTGCTGGGCGGCATCCTGCTTGGCTTTGCAGCCCTCATCGCTTATGCAAGTCTGCCGTCACTCGAGGCGCTGACGGATTACCAACCTAAGGTCCCGCTTCGGATTTACGACGCATCGAGCGAACTGATCGGCGAATTCGGCGAAGAACGGCGGGCGCTCGTGCAGATCAAGGACGTTCCGCTGGCGATGCGGCAAGCGATTATCGCCGCTGAGGATGAGCGTTTTTATGAGCACAGCGGCGTTGACTACGTCGGCGTGCTGCGCGCGACCTATGCCAATTTTATGACGTCAGCAGCCCGCCAGGGCGCGAGCACGATCACCATGCAGGTCGCCCGCAACTTTTTCCTGACCAAGGAAAAGACTATGACGCGGAAGTTTAACGAGGCGTTGCTCGCATTCAAGATCGAACACAGCCTGAGCAAAGACGAAATCCTTCAACTCTATATAAACCAGATTTATCTCGGCCAACGCTCGTATGGCTTTGCCGCCGCGGCGCAGGTCTACTACGGCAAGAACCTCGATGAACTCAATCTGGCAGAAATCGCGACGCTCGCCGGCTTGCCGAAAGCGCCTTCGCGCTACAATCCCGTGGTCAATCCAGAACGTGCAAAGCTGCGCCAGCAATACGTGTTGCGTCGTATGCGTGAACTGAATTTCATCACCGATGCGCAATTGCAGGATGCACAAAAGCGGGTGGCAAGAGCGAAAGACGAGAAACAGGAAGAGCGCCAGCGATTTTCAGTCAAGGCGCAGTATTTCGCCGAATTGGCACGCCAGGCGATGGTAGAACGCTATGGCGATGAGGCTTACACCAAGGGTTTCAAGGTTTATACGACGCTCGATCCGGAGCACCACAAAGCCGCCTACGCCGCACTGCACAAGGGAGTGATGGAATACGACCGCAGGCACGGCTACCGCGGACCGGAAGCCTTCATGGAACTCCCAGCGCGCCCAACTGAGGAGGCGATGGAAGATGCTTTACAGGATTACGTCGAGATCGGCGGCTTGCATCCGGCCCTAGTCCTGGCTGCCAACGCAAAAACGGTCAAGGCTTATCTGAAAGGCGGCGAAACCACGGAGATCGCCGGCGAAGGCCTCAAGTTCGCGCAAAAAATGTTGGGCGACAAAGCGAAAGCCAATCAGCGGCTGCGTCGCGGCTCGGTGATACGCGTTCAACTGGTCGATAAGCAGCCGGAAAAGGAAAACGCTAAAAAAGACGCTGGCAAGCAATGGCAAATCAGCCAGTTGCCGGCAGTGGAAGCGGCGCTGGTGTCGATGGACCCAAAAAACGGCGCGATCCTGGCGCTGATCGGCGGTTTCGATTTCGACCGCAACAAGTTCAATCATGTGACGCAGGCATTTCGTCAGCCCGGCTCGAGTTTCAAACCGTTTATTTATTCGGCGGCGCTTGAGAAAGGCTTTACGCCGGCGACCGTCATCAACGATGCGCCGCTCGTCATCGATGCTGCGCAGACTGGCTCCGAACGCTGGGAGCCCAAGAATTTCGATAATGCTTACGCCGGCCCGATCCGTCTGCGCACCGCACTCGCCAAGTCCAAAAATCTTGTATCGATTCGCATCCTGCAGGCGATCGGACCGCAGTACGCACAGGATTACATTACGCGTTTCGGTTTCGATCCCAAGCTCCATCCGGCTTATCTGACGATGGCGCTGGGCGCCGGCATGGCAAGCCCGTTGCAAATGGCGACCGGTTACTCGGTCTTCGCCAATGGCGGCTTCCGCGTTCAGCCTTATTTCATCCAGCGCATCACCGACGCCAGCGGCACACTGATCGCCGAATCGAATCCGCCGATAGCTGGCGACGGCGCGGAAAGAGTGATCGATCCGCGCAACGCGTTTATCGTGAACAGCCTGATGCGCGATGTGGTCAAGCTGGGGACGGGCATCCGCGCCATGCAGCTCGGGCGGACCGACCTCGCGGGCAAAACCGGCACGACCAATGATCACGTCGATGCCTGGTTCGCTGGTTTTCAACCTGGGTTGGTTGCGATCGCCTGGATAGGTTTCGATACGCCGCGCTCGCTGGGCGAGAAAGAAACGGGCTCGCAGGCGGCGTTGCCGATCTGGATGAACTACATGGGCAAGGTCTTGAAAGACGTCCCCCAGGAAAAACCGCTGATTCCGGAGGGCATCGAGGACGTCATCATCAACCCGGATACGGGATTGCAGGATCCTACCCTGGCGACCGGCGGTGTAACCGAATATTTCTATCACGAAAACCTGCCGGCAATACGGGTGCCGCCACCGATCGAAATTCTGTCTGGTCCCAGTCCGTTCCGGCTGCGCGAGGACATTCACGACCAGTTGTTCTAGCAGTCACGGGTGCCGCACGGGCGATATTGACGCCCGCGGACTTTTTTGCTGCGATGAGAATGCCGAAGAATCCGCAAGCGCAGCCCCAGCGCAAATACCTGGCGCACTTGGCCGCACGATTAATGGCCGAAGACGGAATCGACAATTTTGCGCAGGCCAAACGCAAGGCGGCGCGCCAAGCCGGCCTGTCCGAAACACGCGATTTACCCACCAACGCAGAAGTCGAGGATGCACTGCGTATCTATCGCGAACTCTATCAGGCCGAATCCCACGGCGCTCGTCTCATCTTGCTCAGACAGAAAGCGGTGCACGCCATGCGCCAGTTCACCCTGTTCAATCCCTTTCTGACCGGGCCGGTTCTGAGTGGCCGCGCCGGCAAATATTCGCCGATTTGTCTGCAGCTCTTCGCCGACAACCCGAAAAGCGTCGAAATTTTTCTGCTTGACCGCGGGCTCGCTTATCAAAGCACCGAAAGCCGTCTGCACGTCGGCGATGAACCGCGACTCGTGCCGGTCTTTGTACTCGACCTCGACGGCACTGAACTGCGCTTATCGATCCTGTCGATCGATGATCAGCGGCGGACGCTACGCGGTACGCCGAGCGGCGAACCCATGCAGCGCGCAGGGCTGGACGCCCTGCAGGCGCTGCTTGCTGAACACGGCGCCAGGAGCGCCGCCTAGCGATTGGCGTTTTTCAACCATTGCGCGGCCTCAATCGCGTAGTAGGTCAGAATCGCATCCGCGCCGGCGCGTTTGAACGACAAAAGCGTTTCGAGCACGGCGCTGCGCTCGTCGAGCCAGCCGTTTTGCGCCGCAGCTTTCAGCATCGCGTATTCGGCGCTGACCTGGTAAACAAAGGTCGGCGCCTTGAACGCGTCTTTCACGCGGCGAACGATGTCGAGATACGGCAGCCCCGGCTTGATCATGACGATATCGGCGCCTTCCTGCAGATCGAGCGCGACTTCGCGCAGTGCTTCATCGCCGTTGGCCGGGTCCATCTGGTACGTGTATTTATTGCCGCTGCCGAGGCTTTGCGCCGAACCGACAGCATCGCGGAACGGTGCATAGAAAGCCGACGCGTATTTCGCGGAATAAGCGAGGATGCGTGTGTGAATCGCGCCGCTTTTATCGAGCGCGGCGCGAATAGCCGCAACCCGACCGTCCATCATGTCCGACGGTGCGACGATATCGGCGCCAGCAGCGGCGTGCACTTGCGCTTGCCGCGCCAGCACTGCCAGCGTTTCGTCGTTCATCACATAGCCGGCAGCGTCGATCAAGCCGTCCTGGCCGTGGCTGGTATAGGGGTCGAGAGCGATGTCCGTAATCACGCCGAGTTCGGGAAAGCGCCGCTTCAAGGCTGCGACGATGCGCGGCACCAAACCCTCCGGGTTGAGCGCCTCGGCCGCATCCAGGCTTTTGAGCTCTTGATCGATAACGGGAAAAATCGCGATGGCGGGGATGCCGAGCCGCAGGCAGTGCTCCGCCTGCTGCAGTAAGGCAGTCAGCGGCTGACGGAGGCTGCCCGGCATCGATGCGATCGGTTCCGCTTGTCCGTCGCCATCGAGGGCGAACACCGGATAGATCAGGTCGCTTGCGGTCAAATGATGCTCGCGAACCAGCCGCCGCGAAAACCCGTCGCGACGCATGCGCCGCATTCTGCAAGCTGGGAAGGCTGAAGAATTGCTCATGGCTTTGAATTTCAACGTTTAAAAAATTTGAACTTATCGAAAATAAGGCCGTCTGAATAAACAGACGATGTTCATCATCGTCTCCCGCTTCTCCTCCCTGAGCGGGTGCCTTAATCTTTATTAAGGCGTTTTGCCCCCGGTTTACTCCCCTTTAACCGGGGGTTTTTGTTTTCATGATTGCAGGCGCCAACGTTGTTGCCGCCTGCAATTCTTTTATGCCCAGCCACTGCGCTGCCACCTGCTCGACAAGCTGTACACCAGTCTTGGCGAGGCTTGAGAAGAGCTGCGCAGTGCAATTTTGGTAAGTGCTTGCTAACGAGTGCTGCACGGAACTCAGCGTGTTGTGTGCCTGATTGCGGCTTAGCTTATCGGCCTTTGTCAGCAGCACGTGCACAGGCTTGCCGGTCGGCACGAACCAGGAGAGCATTTTCTGATCGAGGACTGTCATCGGATGGCGGGCGTCCATGATCAGCACCAAGCCATTAAGGCAGGCGCGTGTTTGCAGGTAAGTCCCGAGCAGATGTTCCCAGTGAGCGCGCATCCCGGCTGGCACTTTGGCATAGCCATACCCCGGTAAATCGACGAGATAACGATCTTCACCAAGGCTGAAGTAGTTGATATGCTGGGTCCGACCCGGCGTTTTGCTGACGAAGGCCAGCCGATTGTGATCGGCAAGCGTGTTGATGGCGCTCGATTTCCCGGCGTTAGACCGGCCCGCGAACGCGATTTCGACGCCGTCGTGGCGCGGCAGGCTCGCCAAATCATTGACCGTCGTAAAAAACGTGGCTTGTCTGAACACGGACATGCGAAAGTGGTCAATGCTGAGTGGCTTACTGGCGTGATGGTTGGGAATTGCTTAGAATAACGCGTTTCTTATTGATTATACGACCCTAAACTCGATGGCAATACCACAAATCGCGCGCCGCATTCCGAACATGGCATTCGCGAACATGGCATTCGTTTTCGCCTTCGCCGCCAGCGTGGTCCATGCGCAGAACGTTCCGGACGGTAAACCTGCGGAACCCGCTAAAGCGCCGCAGGCCGCAGCCCAGGTTTGCGCGACGTGCCATGGCGCCGATGGCAATAGCGTGACGCCGATCTATCCGAGTCTTGCCGGTCAGCATCGCGCTTATATCCTGAAACAACTGCAGGAATTCAAATCCGGCGAGCGCAAAAATCCGATCATGAGCCCAATTGCGGCTGCCCTGTCGCCGGAGGAAATAAAAAGCTGGGCGGATTTTTTCAGCAAGCAAGAGCCCAAACCGCAACCCGCCCATAATAAGGCACTGGTCGCGGCAGGCCAGAAGCTGTATCGCGGCGGCAATTCGGCAAGCGGCATCCCGGCCTGCGCCGCTTGTCATTCCCCGAACGGCGCTGGCATTCCTGCGCAATATCCGCGGCTTGCAGGGCAACACGGGCTCTATACCGCAGCGCAATTACGCGCATTCCGTTCGGAAGAACGCGCCAACGATGCGAACCGGGTGATGCGGACGATCGCCGCGAAAATGACCGAGCAGGAAATGAAAGCGGTGGCCGAATATAGCCAAGGTTTGCGCTGAACCTATCCTGAAGCTATCCTGATCTCGAATATCGATTCACGCCGGCGCGGGCACCGCGTGAAATCGGAGGTTTGTCCAGATCGCCGCTGATATGGACGTCCGACCCGTAATAGCCGATGTAACCGCGCCGTCCTTGACGCCGGCTTTTTTGAGCACGTCGCCGAGCGCACGCCGGTCCATTCCGGAAAGCCGATGCCGCCTGTCGTCCACTGGTTGCCCTTGTCTGGCGGGAAAAATTCGTTGTGGCCGTGACCTGCGCATTCCAGCGTGATGTGCTGCGTCACGGCTTTGAAATCCTTTTTCAGTCGGCGATGCTGAACTGCATAGCGTTTTTGGCCGACTCGCCGTCTATCTTCAGCAGCCACTGCGCCGGATCGAGACTGGCGCGATCGGGAACCAGCCCGTTATTGCGGATGAACAGAACTTCCAGCGGCGTGACGTCGGCATCGAGCAAGTACGCCCGGTTTTAGCGACAAATGGTTTGTCGCCGAGGACAATCAGAGCGGCGTTCTTGTCGTAGGCTTGAAGATCGGGCGCTTGCCCCAGCGCAACCGGAAGCAAACCCTCGGGGAAAAAACGGCCGAACGGAATATGCGCGCCGATGGCAGCACTCATCGCCAGCAGTGAGCTTCGCTACAGAAATTCCTGCGCACCAGGGAAGTAGTATTTGCGGTCGCGGCAGACGGCTGCGCCAAAACTGTATCGCGTAAATCGAGTTTCATTTCTTCCTCCAGATTTTACGCTCGGCCGATCGGTCGATTACGCGCCCTTGCTTTTGTTGCGGCAACACCGCGGCGAGGTGTCAAGCAGCAGCGGGTGCTGACAGCAGCCCAAGCGACGCGCCGATCCAGCCGAGCGCGGCGCAGGCGAATATCGTTGCGATCATGATGACGGCGTGCATTGCACTGCTCCGCTGGTCACGACTTTCATCACGGTCTGGAGTCCGATATAGAACACAGCGGTGCATCACGGCCAGCAAACAATCACCGACAGCAGCGGGTACCGCGCCAGCTGCAACAGCAGCACCGCGTCGGCGAGCCATGACATGTTCAACCCTTTGCGTTCGCGTGCGCGCGTATGAATCTGGCGACATCGTCCAGTACCGGCGCCCAATCGCGAAATGGCGAAGCGAGGGCGCCGACGATGCGCACGTGGCTGACATCGTCGTAAACGATATGCGTGACCTCGCCGCCCCGCTCACGCACGCGCGCCGCCAATCGGCTGCTGTTGCGCGGCCGTACCGTTTCGTCGGACGAGCCGTGCAATAGCAGCATTGGCGGCTCGTTACCTGATACGAAATTGATCGGCTGCGTTTTTTCCAACCCTTGCGGCGTGTTGAAAATAGCCTTCAGAGTGTTGCTCGACAACGGCAGGAAATCGTACGGGCCGGCGAGGCCGATAAATCCGTTCAAGGTTGCGGCATCGATACCTGCGTTTCGTAGAAAGCGGCCGTCGATCGCCAGCATCGCAGCGTTGTAGGCGCCGGACGAATGCCCCATCAGAAAAATCCGTTCCGGGTCGCCGCCATGGCTCGCAATATTGTCCTTGACCCATTTCACCGCGCGCGCCGAATCTTCGAGGAAAACGGGGAATCTAACTTCCGGATACAGGCGGTGATCGGGAACGACGGTTACGAAGCCGCGGGAAGTAAGCGCCTCAGCGACGAACAGGTACTCGCCGCGCGCACCGTGCTCCCAATTGCCGCCGTAGAAAAAAACCACTACCGGCGCGCCGGCCGGTTCACTGTCAGGCGTGTACACGTCTAGCTGATTGCGCGGCGCGTCGCCGTAATTTATATCGGCCGTTTTTTTGTAGCCGTCTTCGCTGATGACCAGATTCAGCAGCGCGATCGGCGAGCAGGCTGCGAGCGCGAGCAGCAACGGCAACAGCAGTAGCGTGCGGTATCTGCGGTAGAACTGCGTCATGACGATCGTATAGAGAATAGCTGGAAGTGATTCGGGCACAACAAGCGGGAAACTGCGCAGGCGGAGTTTACAGACGAGTCGCCGCAGGCGAAAAGCATCAGATCGAATCGCCACGGGCGAAGGGCATCTGACGACGAAATTGGCACAGGCGATGGGCATCCACTCAGACCAGAAAAATGCTCGCGAGGCCGAGGAATATGAAGAAGCCCATGCTGTCGGTCGTCGCCGTCAGCAAAACGCTGGATCCGATCGCCGGGTCGCGGCCCAGCTTATGCATGAGGAGCGGAATAAAAATGCCGACCAGCGCGGCCAGCAGCAGATTCAGAAGCATCGCCGCCGACATCACGATGCCCAGCGACGCGCTGCCGTAAATGAAAAACGCGAACAAGCCGACCACGCTGCCCCAGACCACGCCGTTCAGCACGCTAATCGTCAATTCCTTCGCTATGAGCATGCGCGCGTTGCCGGCGTTGATCTGGCCGAGCGCCAGGCCGCGGACGATCAGGGTCGTCGTCTGGATGCCCGAGTTGCCGCCGATGCCGGCGATTATCGGCATCAGCGCAGCCAGCGCGACCAGTTTTTCGATGGTGCCTTCAAAAACGCCGATGACGCGCGAAGCGATGAATGCCGTGACCAGGTTGATGGCAAGCCAAAGCCAGCGGTTTTTCGCGCTGTTCCAGACCGATGAAAACAAATCCTCTTCTTCAAGCAGACCGGCCTGGCCGAGCACTTCGTTGTCGCGCTCTTCCCGGATGAAATCGACGACGGCGTCAACCGTCAGGCGGCCGACGAGTTTTTTGTCCGGGCCGACCACTGGAGCCGTCACCAGGTCGTAGCGCTCGAAGGCTTGGGCCGCCTCGCTCGCGTCGTCATCCGGATCGAAGGTGACAACGTTGTCGTCCATGACGTCGGCCACCTCGACGTCCGGATCCTCCAGCAGCAGGCGCTTGATGGGCAGCACGCCGCGCAAGACGTTTTCGCGATCGACGACGAACAGCTTGTCGGTCTGATCGGGCAACTCGTTCAACTGGCGCAGGTAGCGCAGCACGACTTCGAGCGTGACCTCCGACCGCACCGCGACCATGTCGAAATCCATCAAGCTGCCGACCTTATCGTCGGGATACGACAGCGCCGATTGCAAGCGCGCGCGGTTCTGCGCATCGAGCGACAGCAGCAGATCGGTAATGACGTCGCGCGGCAGGTCGGGCGCCAGATCGGCGATTTCGTCGCTGTCCAGGGTTTCGGCCGCGGCCAGCAATTCGGCCGAATCCATGCTTGCGATCAGCGTTTCGCGAACGGCGTCGGAAGTTTCCAGCAGAATCTCGCCGTCGCGCTCGGCCTTGACCAGCTCCCAGACGACCAGACGCTGATTCAGCGGCAGCGCCTGCAGCACGTAGGCGACGTCCGCCGGGTGCATGCGGTCAAGCCGGTTCTGCAACGGCGCCACATTTTCGCGATGCGCCAGCGATGAGATCAGTTCCGGACGCGGTTTGTCGTTGCGGCGCTCCAGTTCCTCGACGAGTTCGAGCCGATGCAGCAGGCGCACGACCTGCTCGAGGCTTTCCTGCACGTTTTCGGCGCGCTTGACTTCGCGCGGTTTTTTGCGGATTTCTTCCATGGCGGTGAATTACGATGCTGCGCCGATCGATCGGCGCGCGCCCATCTCAGGGCAGTTGAGCTGTCTCCATGCGCTGCATGGATGACCGCGGTTTTGCGGGCCAGATGCCTGGAGCCGCGGTGATTATCGTAAAACCGGGGGTTGGCGCCATTGGCGAGCCGCGGCCTCTGCGCCGAATACACCATCGCCCCATTCGATCACATTCGGATAGATTTCAGAATCCGCCGTTTGCTCATAATCTTTTCCGGCATCAACGTGATTATGGCTTTCTGCGCTTTACGCCAAGGCGTGCGCTGACTCGACAGAAAAAGGTTTTTTCCGAGCTGATTGACTGATCGTCGAGCCGCCGGCACTGATGCGGCCGTGGCGGAGATTGGTATCGAGCGCGTGCTTGGGGCCTGTTCACGCCATTCCGGGATCAGTTCCGGCCGCGGGTTTCGTCGACGTGCGCGCCAATTCGCGCGCGGCCGCCGATCGCCGCGATGACGCTTTGCGTTTCAGGGCGCATGCCGCGCCAGATAAAGAACGATTCGGCAGCCTGTTCGACCAGCATGCCGAGCCCATCGGCAACGCGCGCGCCGTGGTGCTGGGCAAAGCCCAAAAATGGCGTCAGCCCCTTACCGTACATCAGATCGTAAGCGAGCGCAGCGGGCGCGAACACGCTGTCGATGAGCCCCAGATCAGCGCCGGCCAGGCTGCTCGAAGTGGCGTTGATGACAAGGTCGAAGCCTTCGGGGAGCGTTTGCAGAGGGTGGGCAGTCAATTCTGGGCGCTTCGGATCATTGCTTGCGCCACCGCAATCGGCTAACTCGACGCTGAATTCGCGGCAAAGCGTTTTTGCGGTTTCGAATGTGCGATTGGCGACCGCAATCCGGGCCGGGGCTGCTTCGATCAGCGGCGCCAATATGCCGCGCGCCGCGCCGCCAGCGCCCAGGATCAGCACCCGCCGACCGCCTATTTCAAAGCCGAGATTCGTCTGCAAATCGCGCAGCAAGCCGACGCCGTCGGTGTTATCGCCGGCGATGTCATCTCCATCAAAAACCAGTGTATTGACAGCGCCGGCCCTTTGCGCCCGTTCGCTGACGCTGGTCGCCAATTTGCAGGCTTCGCGCTTGAACGGCACGGTTATGTTCAAGCCTTTGCCTCCGCTGCTTTGAAATTGGCGAACGACTGCGACGAATTCGCCCGCCTCGGCGTGCAGCCTGGTATAGGCGATATCCTGCCCGGTCTGGCGCGCGAATTCGGCATGGATTGCCGGCGACAAGCTGTGCGTAACCGGATTGCCGACGACGGCATAGCGATCGGTCATGTGGAAACCCGTTGAAGAACCCGAACAGCGGAGGAGGCGCTATTCGCCTTGCAACTGGTCGGCGCGGGTGAACGTCCAGGTTCGCGTGATGACGATAATGTCGGTATCGCGCGAAATGTCGGCCGGGAAAGCGGCGAACGGCGTCGCCAGCTTGATCACGCGCAGCGCTGCTGAATCGAGCACTTTGTGGCCGGACGAGCGATTTATTTCGGCGTGTTCGACGCTGCCGTCGGCGCGTATCGAAACCGTCAATTGCAGACTGCCGTTGATCTTGTCGCGCCGCGCCTCGCCAGGATAGTTCAGGTTGCCGACGCGCTCGACCTTGGTGCGCCAGTCTTCGACATACCGCGCGAAGTGGAATTCCTTGGCGCGCGCACCAATAAACTTGCGCTTCGGGCGCTGCTGGTAATTGTCCCAATCCTTGTGGATCTGCGCTTCGAGGCGGGCGATTTCCATGCTTTTCTGGATCAGGTCGACCGCCCTCTTTGGCTCTTCGACCTTTTCCGGCTGCGCTTCGGGCTTTGGCTCTGGCTGCTCGACGATCGGTTTGGCCTTAACCTGCGTCATCAGCTTTTTTGCCTGCTTTTCAAGCTGTTCGACGCGCTTTGATTGCGCGTTCAAGGTTGGCTCTGGCTTCGGTTGTGGCGTCGGCTGCGCCGGCAAGGGGCTTTTGGCGCGCCGCTTGGCGTCGGTATTGCCGCCGCCGTCTAGATTGGTCTGCGCGAGTGTGTCGGCTTTCGGCGGCTTCACCGCAGATTTGCTATTGACCAGCACGACTTCGAGCGGCGGCGTGAAATTGTTTTCCCTCTTTTTGTCCGGCGCCTTGAAGTGCACGAGCAGGAACGCGCCGTGCAGAGCGATCGACAGCGCGAGCGCTATGGCCAGCATGCGGTCGGCGAACGTCGTTTGGCGCGACGTTTCGATGATGGCCGCTCCATCGGGAAAGCGATGAACCTTTCCAGCAGTACGACCGGTTACGCCGCGGGCGCCGCGATCAGTACGCGGACCAGACCTGGCTTCGGTCGCCAATAGTGCCTTTTTCATGCGGATTGGGGTCCAACTCGTCGGGGCGTCGAAAAACGGCACTCCAAGAACCCGCGCCGCAACTTTTGCCAAACCGCAAGCATAGTCCGCGCACAAACTTCGCACAATACTTTAAGTAATTGGGGATGGGATCCCGGACGTGGTTTTGCGTACGAAGCGGCAAGACACCGTCAGCTCGAACAGATCGATTTGCGAAACCTCGACTTCAACCTCTGTGCCGGGATTCAGGTCGGGCAGCGAGGGCGCGCGCACGTAAAGCGGTACGTGCGCAAGCTTGATCAGGTTTTCCCTGACGACGCTTGCAATGCTCGATTCAACGTTTTCCTGGAGCAGCCAGCGCAGGCACCAGTAGCGCTCCATGGTCTTCTGAAAGTCGCCATAAGCCGCATACGTCAGATCGAAATCGCGCATCGCGGTCAGCAATTCGTCGCTATGGTTGCTGTAGCTGACCGGCGTTTTCGCAATCCATGAAATCAACTGGCGTTGATTGATCAGATCGATATAACGGCGCAGCGGCGAACTCGCCCATACGTATTGGGCAACGCCGAGGCCCTGGTGCGGCTGCGGCTCGGTCGTCATTTTTACCTTGCCGTTGCCTTGTGCACGGTAAATCGCGGCGATGCCGTGTTCGGCAAGCTGCCGCCCCCATTCGGCGTTGGCGAAAATCATCATTTCGGCGACGACTTTGTCGACCGGCGAGCCGCGGCGACGCTCGACGATACTGATGCGGTCAGTCTCGACGTAAAAGCTGTAGTCGCTATTTTGCGGAACAGCGCTTTTGCCGCGATCCTGCTCAAGCCTGTTGGCGAGATGCCAAAGCACACGCAATGGCCCGGCGAACGGGTATTCGCGCTCGTCGTTTGCGATCGACGCTTCGTTGAACAACGCTTCCAGGCTGTCGTGGCGCAGATTGGCGGCGATGTTGACTTTTTCAAGGCGGCTCTCCGAGGTCAGGACGGAATAATCCGCCGCAACATTGAGATAAAGCGACAACACCGGCCGCACTTCGCCCGCAGTCAACGAAAACGGTTGCACCACGTGCTCCGGCAGCATGGTGATTTTGCGCCCGGGCATATAGACGGTCGACAAACGCTGGCGCGCAGCTGCGTCGATCGCCGAATCGGCGCTGAAGCCGAGCGCAGGCGCTGCGATATGGATACCGACACGCCAGCCGCCGGCCGGCAGCGCGGCAACGGAGAACGCGTCGTCGATTTCGGTCGTCGTCGTATCGTCGATGCTGAATGCGCCGACCTCGGCAAGCGGCAGATCGTCCGGCACCTGACTTTCCGGCGAATCTTTCGTCCTGAATTCCGAAAAATCCGGAAACGCGACGCCGTTCGGAAAAAACTCGAACAGAAAACGATCGAAGTGATAATCGTGCGCCGATGGCAATGCGCCGCATTTTTCGAGCAGGCGCGGCACCGTCATCTGGGTCGCCGCGCGCGCCGCCTCCAAGGCCTTATAGATCAGTGTGTTTTTGTCGGGCGCATAAAGAAGTTGCTGCAGATGCGGCCTGAATTCTTCGGGCAGCGTGAAGCTGGCCAATTGGGTGGCGAGCCGCTCCAGTTCGGCCGCCTGCAACTTTCTTTTCTCGATCGCCGCGAGTGCTGATTTCAGCGATTCCGGCGGCGCTGCCTTATAGTGGCCGCGGCCTTTCTTGTAGAAATGGACCGGCGAGGTATGCAGCCGGATCAGAACGCCGGCCGCTTCGACCGGGCGCGGCCTGGCGCCGAAGTATTCCAGGGCGAGATCCTCGAACGAGAATTCAGCCTGCGGCGAGCATTCCCACAAGAAATCCGTATCGATTTCTTCGGCGACGTTGTTGGCGAGCGGCATGAATTCCGGCAGCGAAGGCTGCTCGAAATGCAGCAGCACCGCATTCGACTTGATTTTGCTGCGCTTGCCGTGCGGCGCCTCTACTTGCAGGGATGAATTGTTGTCGGCGAGCACGGCGCCGACCTTGAAGCTGCCGTCTTCTTCGTAAAAAACATTCATGAATGGGAATGAGGCGCAACGCGCTGAGCCGAAAAACGAAGGCGGGAGAACGAAAAACCAGCGCGATTATACCGCAGCCGCCACACGCTCCTGTTTGCGCCGCGAAGCGCATTTCGGCTATTTTTGTTCGAGAAATTCGAGAATTGGCGCGATGTAATTCTCGAAACCCACAAAGCTGTGGTCGCCGCCGTCGATTACGACTTGCCTCGCGCCATAGTATTTTTTCATCGCGGCTCGGTAGTCGAGCACCTCGTCACCGGTCTGGGTCAGGAGCAGATAGCGCTCGGGTTTCTTCAACTTCGCGACGTCGAACTGGCGTAATTGCTCGACGAGTTGCATGGTCAGCGTATATTGCACGCCGCTGTGGAAGTTTTTCTGCGCGCCGACAAAATCGCGCAGCAGGTCAAAAGGATTTACGGCCGGATTCACCAGCGCTGCTTTCAGATCGTATTTTTCGGCCAGCCAGGTCGCGTAATAGCCGCCCATCGAACTTCCGACCAGGCCAATCCGCTCGCCGCCGTGTTGTTCGATCTCCTGCTTGGCTACGTTTATAGCCGACGTCGGCGAAACGGGCAGGGCCGGGCAGACGAACTCATCGCCGCGGCCCAGCCGCCGCAGGTGCTCGGCGAAAACACGCGCCTTGAAAGACGAGGGCGAACTGTTGAAGCCGTGCAGATATAGGAGCAAGCGCCGAACTGCGGGATCAAGCGCCGATCTGGGAAATCGCGGCCGGGCAATCAAGCCACAAATCAAGCACGCCTTGCGCTGGGAGCGGCCGCGCTTTGCAGCGCCGTCAACAGTTTTTCGTGAATACCGCCGAAACCGCCGTTACTCATGATGAGCACATGGTCGCCGGCGCGCGCGGCCGCAACGATGGCGACGACGAGTTCCGCCAAATCGCCGTGCAAACGCAGTTTGCTGCCAAGCGGCGCCAGCGCACCCTGCACGTCCCAGCCGAGATTGGCTGTGTAGCAGAATACCTGGTCAGCAGCGCCGAGACTGCCGCCGAGATCGTCGCGCCAGACCCCCATTTTCATCGTGTTCGAGCGCGGCTCCAGAACGGCGAGCACGCGCGCGGCGCCGACCTTTTTCCGCAATCCGGCCAGCGTATGGCGAATGGCGGTCGGGTGATGGGCGAAGTCGTCGTAGACGGTGACGCCGTCGATTACGCCGCGCACCTCCATCCGGCGCTTCACGTTTTGAAACTCGCCGAGCGCAGCAATTCCGGTCGCGACCGGGACACCGGCGTGGCGGGCAGCGGCCAGCGCGGCGAGCGCATTCATGCGATTGTGCTCGCCCAGCAAAGGCCACGCGAGGACGCCCTCGCCTTTGCCTGCAAACGAAATCGCGACGTTTTCGTCTTCTCCCGCTTCAGCCTGCCAACCCTCCTCGACCCCGAGCGCTTCGATCGGTGTCCAGCAACCCTTAGCCAGCACGCGCTTCAAGCTGTCCTCCCTGCCGTTGACGACAACCAGTCCGTCACTCGGAACGATACGTACGAAATGATGGAATTGCTGCTCGATCGCAGCAAGATCGGCGAAGATGTCCGCATGATCGAACTCCAAATTGTTTAGGACCGCAGTTCTGGCAAGGTAGTGAACGAATTTCGATCGCTTGTCGAAAAAGGCGGTGTCGTATTCATCGGCTTCCATGACGAAGAAATCCGGGATTTGACGCGGGCTTGGGAGGCCGTGCGCCCCCAGCCGCGCCGATACCCCGAAGTTCTGCGGGACGCCGCCGATCAGGAATCCCGGTTGCAATCCGGCATATTCGAGGATCCAGGCCAGCATCGATGATGTTGTCGTCTTGCCGTGGGTGCCGGCGACTGCGAGCACCCATTTACCGCGCAACACATTCTCGGCCAGCCATTGCGGTCCGGAAATGAACGGCAGTCCGCGATTCAGGATTTCCTCCATCAGCGGATTGCCGCGCGTGACGACATTGCCGATAACAAAAACGTCGGGCTTGACATCGATCTGAGCCGGGTCGAACCCTTCGATCAGCTCTATACCCTGTGCTCGCAACTGCGTACTCATTGGTGGATAGACGTTGGCGTCGCAACCCGTGACCCTGTGCCCGCTTTGCTGCGCGAGCACCGCAACTCCGCCCATGAACGAGCCGCAAATGCCGAGAATGTGGATATGCATGAAATGTTGTCATTCCTGCGAAGGCAGGAATTTAGTTAAAGGTTGTTGTCATTCCTGCGCAAGCAGGAGCCGGTACGTATTTGGCGCGCTAATCGATTTCGATCGCCCCGTTAACTGACACGGTGACTTCACTCGTGCCGGCCTGGACGTCGGGCGCGGCAACGTCCATGCTTTTGGCTTCGGCGCGCGCCAGAAAAGGACGAATCGGTTGCCGGCCGCCGCTATTGACGCTCAGGCGCTGTATCTTGTAAGCGCGCCCATCCAGCGCCTGCTTTGCAATATCGGCCCGTTCACGAAACCTTGCGATCGCTTCCGTCATCAACTCGTTCTCGGCTTTGCGCCGCGCCTCGTCCGATACCGAAAAGCCCATCTCGGCCAACTGCATGCTCGATTGCAGTTTGCCGATCAACTTCGAGCCGGCCTCGAAATTTTTCGTTTCCAGCCGCAACTCCGAGCGCATGCGCCAACCCTGCAACTGGTTATTCTTGCCGTACACCGGATAAGTCTGGGTGTAGCCGCTTTTAACCGTAACGTCCTGAAAATCTTTTGCCGTCTGCAAAGCCTGATTGACGACCTTGTTCACGCCGTCCGCCACCTGCGCCGGCTCGAAACCGTTCTGCTCGACAAACAGCGTCGCCGTCATCGTGTCGTTCCGCACTTCGCGCTGGGCTTCGGACTGGAGTTCGACGACGTTGTAGCGCAGCGGGAGTTCATGGGCTTGAACGAGGGCTGGGCTGACCGCGAGCAATATTGCTAGAACAACATTATTGAAACGTCTCATATCGGGATTTTTTATGAGATTGAGAATAAACGCCAGACCACCACTGCGAAGCAGGGTTAATTTCCTATTCAAATCAGCAGCTTGAAGCTTAACTAACTGCGGTCTTGGGGATGGCACATATGATGCGGGAGAGGGTTTATCCCTTCAGGGACCCAGCGCGCGATCTGGTTCAGGCTTTTTTACAAGCAGCAGGAGATTAACATGAACAAACTTATCCTTATGGTTATTGCCCGGCAGCATGCCGTTTTTTCACACATCAAGCTTCGCCCGAGCGGATGACGACAAGCGTAAACCCGACACGACCGTCACACTCCAAAACCCGATCCAAGTCACGATCAACTCCAGTTTCATCAGCCCGCGGGCCGAACGCTTTGGCGAAATCTCTTTGGGCCAAGATGTTTTTATCGCGGGTAATACCGTCTTGCGCGCCGACCCCGGTACAAAGATTTGCATCGGGTCGAAAACGAATATGCAAGACAACATTCTGTTCCTGGCGCTGCGCAACCTGCCCGCGCCTGCCACCCGCTGCGGCGAAGTGTCGAGCCGCGTCAAAGACGAGGTCAGCATCGCGCACCAGGCTGTGATCCGGGATTCGAGCCTCGGCAATTTCACCTTTATCGGCTTCGCGCGCGTCTGGACAACGTGGTGCTGGGCGACGGCGCGTTCGTACTGCACGGCGCGCAGTTATCCAATGTACGTATCGGCAAGAATCGCCTCGTGCCGATCGGCGCCGTCATTACGACCCAGGCAGCGGCCGATGCCTTACCGCTGAAATCCGATGCCAAATCCGAATTCCAGCGTGAAGTGCTCGAAGTGAACGAAGAATTCGCCGAGCACTACAGCGAGCTGTTCGGGGAACAGGGTTTACGATGCCGTAGTGGGTGTTAGCCCCGCGCCGAGAACCTCGTTCAATCCCGATGAGGTCAAACCGACTTTGGGCGAAAACGCGCGGATCGAACCGTTCGCGCGCCTCGTCAGGGATGTACGAGTTGGCGCCAATAGCACCATAGGCCGACGCACATCGATACGCGCCGACGAAGGAACGCCGATCGTAATCGGTGAAAATGCCGAGATCGAGGATCGCGTCACGTTTCATGCGCTAAAAGGCACCAGCATCACAGTCGGCAAAAATGGAGCACCGAGGACAACATCGTTTTCCACGGCCCGCTCGAAGTCGGCGACGGCTTGACGATCGACGATGATGCGGTGCTGTTCCGGTCCAAGGTCGGCGATAACGTCACCATATTGACCGGCGCGCTGGTCGTGGGCGTCACGCTGCGCGACGGCGTCGTCGTTCCGGAAAATGCGGTTATTACGAAGCAGGAGCAGGCGGATAAGCTGCCGGTCGGACCCGATCCGGAACCGAGGTAGGGTCGTGATAGCACGTTGTAGCTCGGCAAAAGCAAGGACTCTTTACTTGGCGCGCGAGTTGAATCGTTGATGAAGGCGCAAGCGTAATCAGAAAACTCTTGCTTAGCGGTTCATGAGCGATCTAGCTTTCATATGCCAGCACCGGCGCCAGCCAACGCTCGACGACCGCCAACTCCATGCCCTTGCGCTTCGCATAATCCTCGACTTGATCTCGGTTGATCTTGCCGGTCGCGAAATACGCCGAATCGGGATGTGAAAAATAGAATCCCGAGACGGCCGCAGCCGGCAGCATCGCGAAACTTTCGGTCAGCGTCATGTCTGCGGTTTTTGTCGCATCCAGCAACTCGAACAGCGCCGCTTTTTCCGTGTGATCCGGGCATGCGGGATAACCGGGCGCTGGACGGATGCCGCGATAGTTTTCGGCGATCATCGCTTCGTAATCGACCTCCTCGTCTTTGGCATAGCCCCAGAACTCGCGTCGCACGCGCCAGTGCATGTGTTCAGCGAAGGCTTCGGCGAGGCGATCGGCGAGCGCTTTCAGCAGAATCGCGTTGTAGTCGTCGTGGTTTTTCTCGAAGGCGGCAACGCGTTCGTCGATGCCCAGTCCTGACGTCACTGCAAAAGCGCCGACGTAATCCTTGACGCCGGATTCCTTCGGCGCGATCAAATCGCCCAGGCATTGATTCGGCCGGCCCGGCGGCTTGACCATTTGCTGGCGCAGGTTGTGGAAAGTCATCGCGACTTGGCTGCGCGATTCATCGGTGTAGATTTCGATATCGTCGCCGCCATTCACGCTGTTCGCGGGGAACAGGCCGATCACGGCGTTTGCGGTCAACCATTCTTCGTCGACGATGCGCTTCAGCATCGCTTGCGCGTCGGCGAATAACGCGCTCGCCGCCGGCCCGACGACCTCATCGCTCAGAATTTTCGGATAGTGACCGCGCAGTTCCCACGTCTGGAAAAATGGCGTCCAATCGATGAACGGCACGAGATCGGCGAGCGGATAACCGCGAAAGACCTTGCGCCCGATGAACGTCGGCGCTGGCGGGGCGTACATCGCCCAATCGGTTTTCAGGCCGTGCTTGCGCGCCTCGGCGATCGTGTGATGCGGACCCTGGCCTTTTTTTCCTTTGTGCTGGGCGCGAATCTTTTCGTAATCGGTTTTGATCGACTGGATGTAATCGTGCTTCAAGTCGTCGCTGAGTAAATTGCTGCACACGCCGACCGCGCGCGACGCATCCGGCACCCAGATCGTTGGGCCTTTATAGCCGGGCTCGATCTTGACCACCGTGTGCACGCGCGACGTCGTCGCGCCGCCGATCAAAAGCGGTATCGTAAAACCTTCGCGCTGCATTTCCTTTGCCACATGACTCATTTCTTCGAGCGATGGCGTGATCAGGCCCGACAAGCCGATGATGTCGGCGTTTTCGTCGCGCGCGGTTTGCAGAATTTTCGCGCTCGGCACCATGACACCGAGATTGACGACCTCGTAGTTATTACATTGCAGCACCACGGTTACGATGTTCTTGCCGATGTCGTGGACATCGCCTTTCACCGTCGCGATCACGATCTTGCCTTTCGGCTTCTGCGCGCCCGATTTGTCCTTCTCGGCCTCGATGAACGGGACCAGATGGGCTACCGCCTGCTTCATCACACGCGCCGATTTCACCACTTGCGGCAGAAACATTTTGCCGGCGCCGAACAGATCGCCGACGACGTTCATCCCGTCCATCAGCGGACCTTCGATGACGTGGATCGGCCGTTCGGCTTGCTGCCGCGCTTCCTCCGTGTCTTCGATAATAAAATCGGTGATCCCTTTCACCAGCGCGTGCGTCAGCCGCTCGTTGACCGATGTGTTGCGCCATGCCAGATCCTCGACCGCCGCTTTACCTTTACCCTTGACCGTCTCGGCGAATTCAACCATGCGCTCGGCGGCATCCGGGCGCCGATTCAGAATGATGTCCTCGGCGCGTTCGAGCAGGTCTTTCGGTATCTCGGCGTAAACACCGAGCTGGCCTGCGTTGACGATTCCCATCGTCATACCGGCCTGGATCGCGTGATACAGAAACGCGGTGTGAATCGCTTCGCGCACGGGATCGTTGCCGCGGAACGAGAACGAGACGTTCGACACGCCGCCGCTGATTTTTGCATACGGCAACTTTTTGCGGATCGCACGCGTCGCCTCGATGTAATCGACGCCGTAATTGTTGTGCTCTTCGATCCCGGTCGCGATCGCGAAGATGTTGGGATCGAAGATGATGTCCTCGGGCGGGAAGCCGACTTCATCGACGAGGATGCGGTAGCTATTCGTGCAGATTTCGATTTTGCGGGCAAGGGTATCGGCCTGGCCTTTTTCGTCGAACGCCATGACGACAACGGCCGCGCCGTAGCGCCGCGCAAGCCGTGCATGCTTGACGAACTCCTCCTTGCCCTCTTTCATACTGATCGAATTGACAACCGGCTTACCCTGGACGCACTTCAGCCCGGCTTCGATCACCGACCATTTCGATGAATCGATCATCATCGGCACGCGGCTGATGTCGGGCTCGGATGCGATCAGGTTCAGAAACGTCACCATGGCTTTCTGCGAATCGAGCATCGCTTCGTCCATGTTGACGTCGATCACCTGCGCGCCGTTCTCGACCTGCTGGCGCGCAACCGCCAGCGCCTCGGCATAGTTGTCGTTCAGGATCAGGCGCGCGAACGCTTTCGAACCGGTCACGTTGGTGCGCTCGCCGACATTGACGAACAGGCTGTCCTCGCCAATGTTCAGCGGCTCGAGGCCAGACAACCGCAGCTTTTTTTCGATTTCGGGAAGCGGGCGCGGCGCGATATCCTTGACGACTTCGGCGATCGCCTTGATATGCGCGGGCGTCGTGCCGCAGCAGCCGCCGACGATGTTGAGGAAACCGCTTTCGGCGAATTCGCGGATCAGCCCGGCCATGTACTCGGGCGTCTCGTCGTATTCACCGAATTCGTTCGGCAAGCCGGCGTTCGGGTGGGCGCTGACGGGGACGTCGGCAATCGTCGCCAGCTCCTCGACATATGGCCGCAACTGCTTGGCGCCGAGCGCGCAATTGAGGCCGATCGCCAGCGGCCGCGCATGCGACACCGAATTCCAGAATGCCTCGGTCGTCTGACCGGATAGCGTGCGCCCCGAGGCATCGGTGATCGTGCCCGAAATCATGATCGGCAGCCGCGCGTCATTCGCATCGAAATACTGATCGATGGCGAACAGCGCGGCTTTGCAATTCAGTGTATCGAACACGGTTTCGACCAGCACAATGTCGGCGCCGCCGTCGACCAGGCCGCGCAGCGCTTCGGTGTAGGTTTCGACCAGAGCATCGAAACTCGTGTTGCGAAATCCCGGGTCGTTGACGTCGGGCGAAATCGAGGCGGTGCGGTTGGTCGGCCCCAAAACTCCGGCGACGAAACGCGGTTTGTCCGGATTGCGCCGCGTGTATCCGTCGGCGACTTCGCGCGCGATTCTGGCGCCGTCGCGATTCAGCTCAAAAACCAGATCCTCCATCCTGTAATCGGCCATCGCAATCGCGGTCGAATTGAAGGTGTTGGTTTCGAGGATATCGGCGCCGGCATCGAGATACGCGGCGTGAATCGCGCGGACGATCTTCGGCTGGGTCAGCGTCAAGAGATCGTTGTTGCCTTTGAGGTCGTGGGCGAAATCGGCAAAGCGCGCACCGCGATAATCGGCCTCCGACAGCTTGTAGGTCTGAATCATGGTACCCATCGCGCCGTCGATGATCAGGATGCGGCGTTCGAGCAGCGAGCGCAGCTCGGCAGTACGGTTTGTTGTTGTCATGGGAAACTTGCGGCTTGCGGTTTAGCAAAGCCGCCTATGGTAGCAAATCGATCACGCCGAGGTGAGTCGGGCCGTAATGGACGTTGGATCGAGGCTATCTGCGCGCGGACGAGAGCAGGTGAAGCGCCGCCACTGCGCCGCCTCAGTCATCAGACACAAACGATCGCGCTATACGTGCACGACCTTCACGAACTCCGCCTGCCGCAACACCTGGCGCACGCGGCCCATCACTTCATTGACCGTAATCCGGTCGAGACAATCCCAGTAAGGACACTTCTCGTAGATGCATTTTTCGCAGGTGGGCACTTGTGGCCTCAGCACAACGCCGTGCCCGAGCGGCTGCCAGCGGATCGGAAGCGCGTTGCGCCGCGGATCGAACAAGCTGACGAACGGGCAACCCAGAGCCGCCGCCAGATGCGCAGGGCCGGTTGCGCCCGCCACCAGCGCGTCGCTCTCAGCGATTATCGCCATCAAGCCGCGCAAATCGATCTGCCCCATGAGATTGAGCACGCCGACGCGCGGGATTTGATCGTGCGCTATGTCGGCGAAGAAACGCTGGCGCTCGTCGGCGCTTCCGGTCAGAACCACGCCATAGCCGGCATGCACCAGTTCCGCCACCAATCCGCAATAGTGACTGCTGCGCCAGCGCCGCGTCGAGAATCCGCCCGGATGCACGACGACGCGCGGCCTCGGAAGCGCTTCGAGTCGCGTACGCGCTACCTGCCTTTCGTTTTCGGTCGCAGTCAAAGCTGGCCGTGTTCCGGGGCCGGGTGTCAGGCCGAGCCCTTTCAGCAACCCAAGGTTGTATTCGCTTTCGTGCCTGGAGAAATCATGCCGATGCTCGTAGACGCGGCGATTCATGAACACGCTATACCAGCGGTAGCCGGTCGCGACGCGAATCGGCACACGCGCAGCCCACGCGGCAATCATCCATTGCTTGAACGGTTTGAGAAAAATCGCGGCATCGAATCCGCGCAACATGGCTACGCGTTCGCCGAACCGCTCGGCTCCGCTTGCACTAAGCACTGCGTCGAGATCGGGATGCTGCTGCAAAGCCGGCGCGGCGTAGGCGCTGGAGAGGAAAGTGATATGCGCATCGGGCATCTGGCTGCGCAAAGCCGACGCGACCGGCAGACACAGTATTTCGTCGCCGATGCCGTCGGGCCTGACCAGTACGATTTTCATCCTTCCTCGCTGATGCATCGGCGTCATGGCCGGACGCTCCGCCGTTTTCGATTCTGTGGCCCCGCAGGGCTCATTTCTGCTGCCCGATGTAATGACAATGGGCCCTCGAAGGCGTCAGCGATCGAAGCGCCGGTATTGGATCGCTTCGGCGATATGCGCGCCAGCGACCGATTCGGTTGCTGCGAGGTCAGCAATCGTGCGCGCCATTTTCAGGACGCGGTGGTAAGCGCGCGCCGATAAGCCGAGCCGGCTGATCGCCTGCTTGAGCAGGTTTTCACCGGGCGCGTCGGGCGCGCAATGCTTGTCGATCTCGCGTGTCGTGAGCCAGGCATTGGCCTTACCCTGCCGCGCCAACTGCCGCTGATAAGCGCCCTCGACGCGCCCTCGCACGACGCGGCTGGCTTCGCCGCCATCGCGCTTTGCCAGATCTTCCTGCGGCACTGCCGGCACTTCGATCTGCAGGTCGATGCGATCGAGCAGCGGCCCGGAAATTCTGGCGCGATAGCGAACGACCTGGTCGGGCGTGCAGCGGCATTTGCCGGTGTAGTGGCCGAGATAGCCGCATGGACACGGGTTCATCGCGGCAATCAACTGGAATTGCGCGGGAAAATCGGCTTGGCGGGCGGCGCGCGACACCGTGATTTTGCCGGATTCGAGCGGCTCGCGCAGCACTTCGAGCACCCTTCGATCGAATTCGGGCAGCTCATCGAGGAACAGCACGCCATGCAGCGCGAGCGAAATTTCGCCGGGCCGCGGATTGCTGCCGCCGCCAACCAGCGCGACGGCCGACGCCGTATGATGCGGCGCGCGGTAGGGGCGCTTTTTCCAGTTGCCGACATCGAAGCGGCCGCTGCCGAGCGACTGCATCGCCGCCGATGCCAGCGCCTGCTGTTGCGTCATGGCAGGCAGAATCCCGGGAAAACGCGCGGCGAGCATGCTTTTGCCGGTGCCGGGCGGCCCGACCATGAGCACGCTATGGCCCCCGGCCGCGGCGATTTCAAGCGCGCGTTTGGCGTGCGCCTGGCCCTTGACATCGAGAAGGTCCGGATAGGTTGACGCGATGGCTCGCGGCCGTTGCACGCATCGGCCGAGTTGTTCGCCGCCGGACAGGTGGGCGCAGACGGCGAGCAGCGAGGTCGCCGGGTAGACTTCGGCATCGTCGACCAGCGCCGCTTCGGCGGCGTTTTCAGCCGGCAACACGAACCCGCGTTTATCCTGATTCGCTCCCAATGCCATCGGCAGCGCGCCGCGCACCGCGCGCAGTTCGCCCGTCAAGGCGAGTTCTCCGGCGAATTCGTACGCCTTGAGCCTTTCGGCTGGGACCTGCCCGGAAGCGGCAAGGATGCCGATCGCAATCGGCAGATCGAAACGGCCCGATTCCTTGGGCAGATCGGCCGGCGCCAGATTGACCGTGATGCGCCGCATCGGGAATTCGAAACGCGCATTCAGCAGCGCCGCGCGCACGCGATCCTTGCTTTCCTTGACCTCGGCTTCGGGCAAGCCAACGATGGTAAAACTGGGCAGGCCGTTGGCGAGATGAACTTCCACCGTGACCAGCGGCGCATCCATGCCGTCGAGCGCGCGGCTATAAAGGACCGCGAGCGACACTCATGCCTCGGTGCGGCCTTCCGCTTGTTGGCAGGGAGTCACAACGCAGGATGAATTGACCCTTCATCCCAAGGCGCGACCGATCGCACGCGAGCCAAAGCTTTGGCATTCGATGGGACAAGCATCTCAGCTTCGCTTGGGATGAATGAGTGCAAAAAAAGACGACTGACGGCTTTCGCTCACAGTGTTTGTGACGCCGCTAAACTTCGATGACCGGCGGCCGTGGCGGAGGAGGTTCGGACGGATTCGCTGGCTGCCGCCCTTCGACTGTCGCGAGCTTCGTCTCAAGCTCGATCAGCTTCTCGCGCGTGTGTTTCAGCAACTCGGTTTGCACGTCGAATTCTTCGCGCGTGACCAGATCCATTTTGGTAAAAACGCCGGCCATCATCGCGCGCATGTTCTTTTCTATGTCCTTGGCCGGGCTTTGCGCCATGACTTCGCTGATCTTCTTGTTGAGGTCTTCCCACAGATTCTGTTTGAACATCGCGCTCTCCTTTTGTTGAGGTCCGGCAACGGCGCCGGATGCCAGGGCCTGTGAACAGGCCCTTATTCGACCACCGCAGTTTAGCAAAATGCCGCGATCCTGAGCCTGCCGCTTCCGCGCGGACACGGCGTCCGAAACACGCCGAGGCGCACCCCCGTCTGCGGGGAAGCAACGCCAAGGCCAATTCGCAGTCGGGCCGCGATTGGGCGCGCAAGCACTTTTTTGGTGCACGGACTTGGCAGGCCGCCCCACTGCAGTGCGTCGTGATCCGCGTGCTTTCGGTGGATATTTCCAAACCATTGTTCTCGCGGCTATTTTTTCTGGGCATACGATG